>JAAYCJ010000052.1 GCA_012729815.1 Phycisphaerae bacterium
ACGGGGTGGAGGAGGAGCGGCGGTTGTTTTTCGTCGCCATGACGCGGGCGAAGCAGCGGCTGCACATCTGCTGCGCCCATCGGCGGGCGACGAGGGGCAGCTATCGGCGGTCGGTGCCGTCGCGGTTCATCCGCGAGATCGATCCGAAGGTGGTCAAGGGGCTGGATCTCTCGTCGTTCTCGCGGCCGGCGAGGAACTTCCAGTTCGTGATCAATCCCAAACGGACGGAAAACGGCGCGAGCACGGCCGCGGCGGCGCTGCCGAAATGCTCGTACCGCAGCGGCCAGCGGATCTACCACGAGAAGTTCGGCTACGGCGTGATCGAGGAGATCTACCTCAGCGGGAGCCGGTACACGGCGGGCATCCGGTTCCATTCGGCGGGGGTCAAGAAGATCGTGCTGGACCTGGCCCCGATCCACCCGGTCGCCGAGGCCTGAAGAGAGATAAAGGGGACATTCTACTTTTCTGTTTTGTAGAAAAAGTAGAATGTCCCCTTTATCCGGTGTCCTGGAAATTTATGACTGGCCCTTGCATCCGGAGCTTGCGGGCAATATACTTATTTGTTTTCGGGTCAAAAACACGTTCGGAAGGTAGCGAATCATGAAGAAGGACATCCATCCCAAATACGAAGAGACGACGGTGACCTGCGGGTGCGGCAACTCGTTTAAGACCCGCTCGACGGCCAAGAGCATCCACTGCGAGATCTGCTCGGCGTGCCACCCGTTCTACACGGGTAAGCAGAAGTACGTCGATACCGCCGGTCGGGTCGAGAAGTTCCAGCGGAAGTACAATTGGGCCCAACGGAAGGGCAAGACCGAAGAAGCGGCCCAGGAAAAGGCTTAGCTCCAAACCATCACTTCAGCCGTCCCAGCCTGCGTACGTCAACGCGGCCTCGGACGGCTGAAGTTTTTTTATGGCGACACATAGAAATCCTGTCGATATTCAATAAGTGGCGGTTCTGCCGCGACGTCCTATAACCTGTGAGCGGCGTGGAGCCAGGTGGAGTGCAAGACGATGACGACACTGACGGTTGAGGAAAGGCTGCTCAACAAGCTCGGGGAGATCGCCCAGCGGTTCGACCAGATCGAGGGGCAGATGAACGACCCCGAGACGGCCAAGTCGGCCATGCGCCTGGTCGAGCTGGCCAAGGAGCGGGGACGGCTGGAGCACCTGGTGACTCCCTTCCGCCAATACCAGAAGGTGGACCGGCAGATCAACGAGGCCAGGGTCATCGCCGCCGACGGCGGCCAGGACGCTGAGCTGCGTGAGATGGCCCGCGAGGAGATCGACCAGCTCTCGCCGCAGCGCGATCAGATCATGGACCAGATCAAATCGGCCCTGGTGACCTCGGAAGACATGGCGTACGACAGCGTGATCATGGAGATCCGGGCGGGCACCGGCGGGGCCGAGGCGGCGCTGTTCGCGGGCAACCTGCTGGAAATGTATCTCCGCTACGCTGAGAAGCTGAACTTCAAGACCGAGGTCCTCGACGCCTCGGAGTCCGAGATGGGCGGTTTTCGCGAGGTAATCCTCAACATCAAGGGAGCCGCCGTATACTCCGTGTTCGGCTACGAGGGCGGCGGGCATCGCGTTCAGCGGGTGCCCGAGACCGAGGCCCAGGGGCGGATCCACACCTCCGCCGCCACCGTCGCCGTCCTGCCCGAACCGGAAGAGGTCGATATCGACATCAAGCCGGACGAGGTGGTCGAGAGCGTTTCGCGAGCCGGCGGGCCCGGCGGTCAGAACGTCAACAAGGTCGCCTCAGCCATCCGCCTCGAACATATTGCGACCGGCATCGTGGTTTCGATGCGGGACGAGCGCTCGCAGCACAAGAACCGCGCCAAGGCCTGGCGAATTCTGAAGCTTCGCGTCTTCGAGAAATACCAGGCCGAGAAGAAGGCCGAGCGCGACAAGCAGCGGAGCCTCATGGTCGGCTCGGGCGACCGCTCGCAGCGGATCCGCACCTACAACTACCCGCAGAACCGCGTCACCGACCACCGCATCGGCCTGGACCTCTACAGTTTGGACCGGATCATGATGGGCGACCTCGGTGAACTGGTGGAAGCACTGCAGACCTACGACCGCGAGCAGCGGCTGAAGAATCTGGAGATTTGAGCGAACACGCCAGGAGTATCTGGCATTCCAGAGGGGGCGGGTCCTTTCTCGCTTTGCATCGGAGAGACGAAGGCTGCGAAGCTTGCGTCTCTTCGTTCTTGACATCAGCATGCAAGCCGGTAGCCTATGACCTTGGCGTGGCATTTGCGGCACGAGGATCATTTCGTGCACGCTGATTCCAAGGTGGGTCACGTCTTAGGAGATAAAGGTCCTGAACTCTGTGCCGATCGGTCCAAGAACAGCTAAGCTCTGACAGAAGGAGAAGCATACGTGGCCATACCCGATTACCAGTCGATCATGCTTCCCTTGCTCAGACTCGCCGACGATGGAAACGATCATTCCTTACGAGAGGCGATTGAGGGCCTATCCAATGAGTTGGAACTTACGGAGGCGGAGAGAAGTGAACTCTTGCCAAGCGGGCAACAGCCGAAGTTTGACAATCGTGTTCATTGGGCGCGGTCCTACCTGACTAAGGCGGGGCTCCTGGAGGCCCCGCGTCGCGGGCATTTCCGGATAACTGATCGTGGCCGAGAAGTCCTGTCCCAGAAGCCAGTCAGAATAGATGTCAGGTTTCTCGATCAGTTCCCCGAGTTCGTGGAGTTCAGATCAAAGCACCGCGAACGTGAACAGGGCGGAGACACGTCCGAAGGAGAGACTCTACAGACCCCCGGCGAGATGCTCGAATCCGCATATCAGAGGCTACGCGAAGATCTGTCGGCTGAGCTCCTGAAATCCGTGAAGGAATGTACTCCTTCCTTCTTTGAGCGGCTCGTCATCGACGTCTTGGTCAGGATGGGCTACGGCGGTTCCCGAAAAGAAGCCGGCAGGGCCATCGGTCGAAGCGGGGACGAGGGGATAGACGGTATCATCAATGAAGACCGCTTGGGTCTCGATGTAATCTACGTTCAAGCCAAGCGATGGCATGCGACGATAGGCCGTCCGGAGATTCAGAAATTTGCTGGCGCTCTTCAAGGCCATCGTGCGAGGAAAGGGGTCTTTATTACAACCTCTGACTTCACTCGTGAGGCCCAGGAGTACGTTTCGAGGATCGATTCGAAGATCGTCCTCATCGACGGCGAGCAGTTGGCTCAGTTCATGATCGACCACAACGTCGGGGTCACTCCCGTAACAGCGTATGAAACCAAGAAGATCGACAGCGATTACTTCATAGGGGACTAGGTTTAACCGTCAGCCTGCGGGCATCCGCAACGACACCCTCGTGGCTAACAGCTCGTCGCCGGCTGGGGCTTCCTCACACTGGTCAGCTAAAAACGCACGTCCTCATGGAAGGGGGATTGAGGACGGGAGATGGCGGGTGAACCTCGCCTTCGGCGAGAACCTCCCGCCCTACTCGGCCTACGCCTGGCCGGTGATCCGGTCGAGGGAGGTTTGGCGGTCGGGGTAGATTTGGAAGATTTCGGTGAGCCGCATGGTTTCGAAGACTTGTCGAACGGCGGCGTTGAGGTTGGTCAGGTACACGTCGCCGCCGTAGGTTCGGACGCGCTTCAGGACGACCAGGAGCATGTTGATGGCGGTGGTGGAGACGAAGGCGACGTGCCGCAGGTCGATGAGGAGTTTCTTGGGCCTGTGGCTTTGGATTTCCTGCTCGAAGGGGGCGAGCAGGTCAATGGCGTGGGGCATGGTGGTGATTTCGGCGGACCCCAGGGTCGCCACGGTCACGCCGCTTTCCGTATCAAACGCCACCCCATCCCTCGACGTGTCGGCCGCCATGTCCGTGCCTCCGCTGATTCCCGAAGCCGTTTACCTCATTTGATTCGCACCGTTCGCAAAGCCTCCTGCTGCGTCTCATAGAAGTTGAAGATCCGGTCCAGGCGGGTCAGCTTGAAGATCTTGTGCAGGTCTTTTTTCAGGCCGCAGACTCCCATCCAGCCCTTTCGACCGGCGAGTTTCTTGTGGAGGTTGAGCATGATGCCGAGGGTCTGGCTGGAGAGGAACTTGACGTTGGAGAAGTCCAGCAGGATGTACCGGCGGTCCTGCTGGTCGACCAGTTCGTATAGTTCCTGGCCGATCTGCTGGATCTGCAGGACGTCCATGATGGCGGCGTCGATGAAATCGACGATCGTCACCTCAGCGACTTTCTGGATCATGATCCGCGATGAAACGGCCATGAGAATTTATCTCCCATTGGTCAACGAGTGTAAGGCGTTTATCTTACCGTGGCGAGGTCCAATAATCAAATGCGGCACAAATCGCGGCTTCGCCCATAGAGGAATAATCGACGATTGCCGCTGGAAAGTTTATCCCCTTATAATACGGCGATGGGAAAACAGCAGGCTCAAGTCATCGCGGTGTCGTTGAACCCGGCCATCGACCGGGGCATTGAGGTGCCGAATTTCGCGATCGGAGCCCACCAGGTGGGCCGGCAGATCTTCCGCCGGGCTGCGGGCAAAGCGGTGAACCTGGCGCGGGTGCTGAATCTGCTGAAGGTGCCGACGGCCGTGACGGGATTCATCGGCCGGGGGCAGCAGGACTACTTCGAAAAGACGCTCAGCCGGGAGAATCTCGCGTGCGAGCTGTTCGCCATCGAGGGCCAGACCCGCGAGAACATCACGATTGTGGACCCGGTCAGCAAGATCGAGACGCACATCCGCGACCGGGGGTTTCACGTGGACGCAGCCAGTTTGGGCAAGCTCCGCAAGAAACTGGGGCTGATCGCGCGGAAGGACGTGGTGGTCTGTTTTTCGGGATCGTTGCCGGAAGGCATTGGCATTGAGGAGTTTATCGAGCTGCTGCAGATATGCCAGATGCAGGGGGCCCGGGTGTGCGTGGACAGCGGCGGGTCGGTGCTGCGCGGCTGCAGCCCGCTGAAGCTGTTTCTGGTCAAACCGAACCTCTTGGAGCTTTCCGAGATGCTGGGGGCTGAGATTCGCACGTGCGAGCAGGTTCTGCGGGCGGCGGACATACTCAAAGAGATGGTGCAGTACTCGCTGGTGACGTGTGGGGCCGAGGGAGGCTACATTTTTGGCAATGGCGTTAATATTCGGGGGCACGTGCCGATGGACCCGGCCGAGGTTAAGAATACGGTCGGGTGCGGCGATGCGATGCTGGGCGGTTTTCTGGCGGGTCTGCTGACCGGGCGGGATGTGAAGGACAGCTACCGGTACGGTCTGGCAGTGGCCAGCGCGGCGGCGACGTCGCTGATTCCGGCTGAGGTGCATGCCGAAGACATTCAGCGGTTCTACGACCAGGCGCAGATCGAACAGGTCAAGCACACGCCAGCCAAGCGCGTATAGTTCCGCTGCTTCCAGCGGACTTCCCTTCGTCTCCCGATCCGCACGACCGACTCCCGGCGTCCAATGCCTTCCAGGCCGCGGCTACCGGTTTTCGTACAGGTCGCGGACGGACCCGACGACCGGGGCCAGGGCTGCGCGGGTCATTGTCCGCCAGTACTCGTCGTGGGCGATCAGGTCGGCGATCGGCGGCGAGCAGCAATCGCGTCCATCGCTCCGGCCGGCCGGTCTGTGGGGGGAATTTTTCGCTCCCGATCGATCCGGACTTGTCTTGGGGTCGCCGGCTCGATATAGTAATAAGTTTACTTCAGGTGAGAAATCGTCAGCAGAAGTGGACTTTCACAAGGGAATGCACGGGTTTTTGCGACTTGGAGGTTATGATGCCAGGAACCGTTGGGAATATTCGCAACGTTGTGCTAACCGGCCACGGCGGCGCGGGCAAGACGATGTTGGCCGAGGCGATGCTGCAGAAGGCCGGGGCCATCCAGCGGATGGGGTCCATCGACGGCAAGAACACGGTCAGCGACTTTGAGGACCTGGAGAAGGAGCGCCAGCACTCGATCGATTCGAGCGTGGTGCATTTTGACCACAAGGGCGTACAGGTTAACGTGATCGACACGCCCGGCTATCCTGATTTCATCGGCCAGGCGCTGATCGGGCTGATGGGGGCGGACGTGGCGGCGGTGGTGGTCTCAGCGGCGGCGGGAATCGAGGTCAACACGCGGCGGATGATGGCGGCTTCGGCTGAGGTGGGGCTGCCGCGGTTCGTGGTGATCAACAAGATCGACGCCGAGAACCTGGACCTGGCCGGACTGGTCAAGGGTCTTCAGGAGACCTTCGGCAAGAATCTGCTGCCGTACAACCTGCCGGCGGATAGCGGCTCGAAGGTGATCCCGTGCCTGACCGGTCAGGGCGACACGGACTTCGACGACCTGGAATCGGCCAAACTGGCGTTGACCGAGGCGATCGTCGAGAGTGACGAGGCGATGATGGAGCGGTATCTCGGCGGCGAAGAGATCTCCGCTGAGGAGACGGCCAAAGCCCTCAAGAAGGCGGTTCTGGCCGGCACGCTGGTGCCGATCCTCTTCACCTCGGCCACCAACGAAATCGGCGTGGATCTGCTGATGGACTTCATGGTCGAAGCGTGCCCCAGCCCGGCTGAGGCGCCCGCCCGCAAACTGGTAAGCGGCGAAGGCGAGCAGGCCAAGGAGAAGGAGCTGTCGGCCGACGCGAGCGGGCCGCTGGTGGGCCAGGTTTTCAAAATCTACTCGGACCCCCGCAGCAACATCAAGTACTCGATCATCCGCCTGTTCAGCGGGACGGTCAGGCCGGACACCAGCTTCCAGATCAACGAAGAGAAGCGCGGGACCCGCGCCGGGCATCTTTACCGCGTCAAGGGACAGGAGCTGGCCGACGTGAGCGAAATGACCGCCGGACAGATGTTCGCGGTAGCCAAGATCGAGGAGTTGCAGATCGGCGACGTGGTGCAGGTGGGCACGCCGGGCCGGCTGCCGATGCCGAATGTCCCGGTTCCCATGTACTCGCAGGCGATCGAGCCCAAGAGCCGCGGGGACGAGCAGAAGATCAGCGGCGCGTTGGCGCGGCTTTCCGAAGAGGATCTGACGTTCAAGGTGACCCGGGACCGGCAGACCAACGAACTGGTCGTTTCGGGCATCGGGGACCTGCACCTGCGGGTCATCCTGGAGCGAATGGCCCGTCGGTTCAAGCTCGAGGTCAGCACCAAGATCCCGAAGATTCCGTACCGCGAGACCATCAGCGCGTACGCCGAGGGGCATTATCGCCACAAGAAGCAGACCGGCGGGGCCGGTCAGTTCGGCGAGGTGTACCTGAAGGTCGAGCCGATGGAGCGGAACACGGGCTTCGAATTCCTCGACGAGATCTTCGGCGGGGCGATTCCCGGTCAGTACCTGCCCGCGATCGAGAAGGGTGTTCGCGACCTGATGGAAAGCGGCGTGGTGGCCGGCTGTCCGATGCAGGACGTTCGGGTGCGGGTGTATGACGGCAAGCACCACCCGGTCGACAGCAAGGAAATCGCGTTCCGGATTGCGGGCAAGCTGGCGATGAAGGACGCGATCGCCAAGGCCAAGCCGGTTCTTCTGGAACCTGTTGTCAATATTGAGGTTACTGTGCCTTCCCAGTACGTGGGCGATATCACGGGCGACCTGTCGGGCCGGCGCGGCCGGATCGGCGGGCAGGACGTGATGCCAGGCGGCATGACGGTGATCCGGGCCCAGGTGCCGCTGTCGGAGGTTGCCCAGTACAACTCGCAGCTGCGGTCGGTGACCGGCGGGCAGGGCAGCTACACGATGGAGTTTTCGCACTACGAACCGGTTCCGCCGAACATCCAGCAGGAAATCATCAAGCAGTACAAGCCCAAAGAAGAAGAAGAGGAATAGCTTCTTATTCTGTGTATTAATAAGCATAACTAATAGCCGGCTTGGGCTCAAGGGAGTTTCCCTTGACTTTTGTGGGCATTTTGCCAGAATAGACGCTATATGCCTCGAATGGAGGCACGGGAAGAGTATTGACACGCGCCGTATGCTCACCTTAAAGGTAGCCAGCCGCTTTGGACGATAGGAATCGATAGACAGGCCTTCTGTGTACGGTTCGCCGTACAAATTGGGAAAGAGAGCCGGAAGGGGAGATTATGCGATATCCGCCAGCGTTGATCGCCGTTGCCATCCTGTGCACGGTTTTGATGTCCCGTTCACCCGCCTTGGCCGAAGAAGCCCATGCCGCCATTCAGATTCCGGTTGAAGAGCGGCAGATCGTCCAGGAGCGGATGGCCCTGGCCCAGTCGTTGCCGCAGGAGTTTCTGGCGTTTGCTCTTAAGAATTATCAGCGTCAGATCCGCGACTACACCTGCCTGTTCGTCAAGCAGGAGTTGGTGCAGGGCAAACTGACCAAGGAGCAGCACATCGAGGTCAAGTTCCGCGAGGGTCCGTTCGCGGTATTCATGCAGTGGGTCAAGAACCCGAGTCTGGTGGACCATGTATTGTACGTCAAGGGCCGGCACGGCGATAAGGCCCTGGTCAAGCCGGCGGGGGTATTGGGCTGGTTTGTTCCGACGCACGTGAAGCGTGGCGTCAACAGCCCGGACTCGGCGAAGGTTTCCCGCAGGCGGCTGGACCAGTTCGGTTTCGGCAACGCTCTGGACCTGATTCACGAGACCAACACCAGGGCTGAGAAGGCGGGCGATCTGAAGCTGACGTACAAGGGCGAGGGCCAGATCGACGACCGCAAGACATTTGTGCTGGAGCGGAAGCTGCCGGACAAGCCGGAGTATCCCGATCAGAAGCTGGTGGTTCACGTGGATCAGGAGTGGCTGGTTCCGGTGGCGACATACTGCTACGACGCTCACAACCGGTTGCTGGGCAAGTATGAATACCGGGACGTGAAGTTGAATGTGGGCCTGAGCTGGAAGGAATTCACAGCCGAGGCCAACGACCTGTAGGCCGGGTCGTTTACCGTCTGGAAGCCATTAATCCCACCCATTGCGGGTGGGATTTTTTATGGGCTGGGCGCGGTTATCGGAACTTGCGCATCTGGCGGTCCATATCTCGCTGCATATCGCGGTCGCGAATGGACTTGCGCTTATCGTGGAGGGCTTTGCCGCGGGCGAGTCCGACGAGGAGTTTGGCATAGCCGCGGGCATTAAAGTAGAATTTGAGGGGGACCAGGGTGAGTCCCTTTTCCTTGACCCGGGTCAGCAGGCGGCGGGATTCCCGCTTGTGGAGCAGCAGCGGGCGTCGGCGGAGGGGCTCATGCGTGGTGTGGGAGGCCTTCTCGTATTCCGCGATGTTGGCTCCAACCAGGCATGGGGTCTCGCCGATGAATCGAATATAGGCCTCGTCGAGGGAGACCTTGCCCTCGCGGGCGGACTTGACCTCGGTGCCGAGCAGGATGATGCCGGCCTCGACGGTCTCCAGGACCTCGTAATTAAAGCGGGCCTTTTTGTTTATGATTGTTGGTGATTTAGCGTATTTGTTTTCTTGTGTGTGAGCCATAGTCATGATATTATCAGCCAAGGCCTCATTTGCAACCGAGCGCAGTATGAAGGGTAAAAATTTAGCGATGCTGAAACTCATACAACGCGACAGAACGGCTGACAGCGCGGATGGCGACCGTATCGAGAAGCAGGAAGAGCTCGATCTGATCGACCGGGCCAAGCGTGGCGACCGCGGAGCGGGCCGTCGGCTGGTGGATCTTCACAAGCAGCGGCTGCATACGTTCATCTGGCGGATCGTGCGTGACACGGACATGGCGGAGGAGGTCTGCCAGGAGACGTTTTTGCGGGCGTTTCGTGCGTTGGCGAGTTTCAAGCGCGAGTATCGTTTCTCGACGTGGTTGTTTACGATCGGATACCGGTTGGCGCTGAACCAGATGCGTGCGCGGAGCCATCGGAAGGACGTGGTGGCGGACCTTTCGAACGCGCCGGCGGTGCGGGAGCAGCAGACTCCTCAGGAGAGGGTGCTCCAGAGCGAGCAGGCGACTCAGCTCCGGCAGATCATCTGGCAGGAAGTGGATCGGCTCAATCCGGTGCAGAAGGCATCGCTGCTGATGTTCTATCGCGAAGGGCTGTCGTGCAAGGACATTGCCGATTCGCTGGGGATGCCGGTGGCGACGGTCAAGAGTCACATGCACCGTGCGCGTCAGCGTTTGCGGGTTCGATTGGAGCGGTTGGGAGTGGATGATCAGGATTTGATGTATTTGGGAGCCTAAGGGCTGTGAAGTGCGAACACTTCGAACATTTTCTGGACAGGTACCTTGACGGGGAGTTGAAGGGGAGCCTGAAGCTCGAATTCGAGTCGCACCTGGTGGAGTGCGAGCAGTGCGGCCACCTGATGGCGATGATGTCGGCGGTGGGGGAGATCGTCTGCGAGCCGGCTCCGGATGAGCCGGAGCTGTCGTCGCATTTCACGGATCGGGTTTTGGGCGAGCTGGATCGGATGCAAGGGACGCGTCGCCGGTGGTACGGGATCGCGACGGCGGCGGCGGCGGCGGCGGCGCTGGTGGTGACGGTGGCGTCGTTGCTGGTGCTGGCCGGGCCGGATCGGTCGGCGGGCGTTTCGGCCGATCGGATGGCGATCGTGGAGCAGCCGACGATGGCGAGCGAGGGCCTTCCGCCGGTGGGGCTGAGGGACGGCGCGTCGCCGGAGGCGTTTGCGTCGCTTCCAGCCGGCGTGCTTCGTCCGGAGCCGCAGGTTCGAGGCGTGACGTTCAGCCGCCAGGATCTCGGCGAGAGCCTCAGGAAGGGCACAGCGGCGCCGATGGCCTCGCTGGACGCCCAGACCCAGAGCCGCATGGAGCAGGAGCTTCGCCAGTGGCTGACCTCGACGCTGCGGGATGCGGACGACGCGATCCGTCAGCTTCAGCACCTTCCGGGCTTCGCGTTCGACCGAATGCGGGAGACCCTGTTGAATCAGATCACGGGCAAGGCGATGTTCCGGCCGAGCCTGGCGCTTCCGGTTCAGCCGACGCGGGAATTCGGGGGAGAACCGCTGCGGATGGAGCCGGCGCCGGTCGAGGGGAACTACGAGCTGATCTGATGGATCGTGGTGTACCGGCTTCGTCATTTCCGGCATTGCTGACGATCGCTGCATTGTCGGCGGCGGTCGCCGTGTTTGCTTCGCCCGCTTTTGCCCAATCGACCAGTTTGCCAGCGACCTCAACGGCGAGTGCTCCGACTACCACGGTTTCAACCAGCAGTGCTCCGGCCAACGATCCGGTCGCGGCGTCAGCGACGACCCAGCCGGCATCGGCGGCGAAGCTGGCGGGGTTGGCTCCGGCCTGGACGGGAGTGTACCTGGAGGTCCGTGACCTGGCGGGCCTGGTGGCGATGGTCTGCGAGGCTTCCGAGAACGTCGAGGGTGCGTCTGGCCAGGTGCGGAAGGCGGGAGCGGCGCTGCTGTCGGGGGCGGAACGGCTGAGCGGAATGTTCGAAGGCATTTTCGGCCTGAAGGGACGCGATCTTCTAACCGGGATCATGGGTCAACGGGCGGCGGTGGCGTGGGGCGGGCCGGACTTGCCGGACCAGTTCGGGTTGATCTGTGAGGCGCCGAGCGAAGGAGCGATTCAGGAACTGCTGGAGCGCGGCAAGGCGGAGCTGATCGAGGCGAAGGACGGCGACGCCATCCGGCGGTACAAGCTGTCGTCGGAGGGTCTGCGGGCGGCGGTGGCGGGCGATCGGTTGATCGTCGGCACGGTGGGCGAGACGGGCGACACGGGCATGTACTACGGCATGGTGGCGTTGGCGGAAGGGGCCAACGATCGAAGCCTGTGGAGCCGCTTGGCGTTTCGCGAGGCCAACCGCCACGTCGATTCGGACAGTCAGTTGATCTTTGTGGCGCTTGGGACCGAGCCGAAGGAGGAGGCTTCGGATGAGGGCGGCAGGTTCCGCCTGCTGCGCGGGCTGGAGCGGATCGAGTACCTGACGGTCGGCGGACAGGCCGCGGGCGACGATCTTCGGCTGCGGCTCACCGTTCATCCCAAGCAGGTGGATTTCTCGTTGTGGCCGCAACAGCCGCTGGAGTTTGAGCCGCCGGTTTTGCGGTTGTTCCGCCAGGAGCGGCTGGCCATGGTCTACGCGACGGCGATCGAACCGTCGCAGTGGTACCAGAGCATGTTTTCGATGACCAGCGATCAGGGCCGTTCGACGGTGCGGGAGTATCTGGCGATGCTGGAGATTTTGCTGCCGGACCCGCACGCGCGTCAGCGGTTTCTGGAGTCGGTGGGTTCGGAGCTGGTGTTCCTGGTCCGCTCGCAGACCCCGTCGGTGACGACGCAGCCGGCGGCGACGAGTCCGGCCGATGCGTCCGAGGCGTCGGTGGCGATGCTGGTGCGGCTGGCGGCCCCGGTGGTGGCGGAGCAGACGGTCCGGCAGATAACGGCGCTGCTTCGCAGCTTCACCTCGCCGCGGGCGTCGGATGACGCGGCGGTGAACAGCCTGAGCTATCGCGGGGTGGTGATCCGCCGGATTCCCGTCAGTTTCCTGTCCGGCCGGCGGATATGGCCGGAGTTTCTACCGATCGCCCACAGCCGGGAGATTTCGTGGTGCATCCTGGACGACTACCTGGTGCTGACGACCGATCGGACGTGGTTGGCGGAGATGATCGACCTGTACTCCGGCACGAGCGAGGGGCAGACGGCCGATATCATGCCGGCCACGACGGTGGCGGACTGGTTCCTGGGCATGGACCTGCCGCGATTGACGGCGATCATGGGCGGACCGGCTGGGCAGGCGGAGGCGGTTGAACCGGCGGCCACCCAGCCGAAGGGCGGCGATCCGCAGATCGTGCTGGGCATTCTGAAGACGACGGTCAAGGACCCGCAGAGCGGACGCGATGAGATATCGGTGGCGGCGGTGGCGCCGGGCTATCCGGCGTGGGGCGTGTTGATGCCGGGCGACGTGATCGTGGCGGTTGATGAGACGAGCCTGAACGCCGGGGATCCGGATGAGCACCTGCGGGCGTTGATCGCCGAGCGCGCGGGCCAGGATCGCCTGACGGTCACGGTGCGGCGTCAGAACGTGCTTCGCCAGGTGGTGATCGACGTGAGTCCGCAGGCGACGGTCACGGGCAAGACGCTGAATCTGCTTCGCGGGGCGATCGAACTGGCGGGCCGGCGGTTCGACCGGTTCAAGGTGAGCGCCAACTACACGCCGACGGGCCAGACGGTGTTGCGAGTGGACCTCGAGTCGGACGATTGATGCGCGATCAGGTGGTCGTCCTGCGGGCGTTGCGGCGGGCGCTGGGCGCCTGATTCTCCAGACACTGGTTGATCAGGAGTTGGGCCTGGATGAGCTGGGCGACCGACCATGCCTGGGCGATGCAGCCGCGGGGGGTGTGCGGGGCGTCGCCGTCGAAGATTTCACTGACACTGCCGACGCCGGCCTGGTAGAGGTGGTCGAGCAGCGGTTTGATCATGTCCCTGACGGTGGAGGCGGCCCCGTAGGAATAGTCGTTGGTCTTGAGGTAGGCCTCGACGAACGGCCCGATCAGCCACGCCCAGACCGTGCCCTGATGATAGGCGCTGTCGCGCTGGAAGGGGTCGCCGGCGTAGAACCCGTGGTAGGACGGGTCGCCCGGGGCCAGCGAGCGCAGGCCGAAGGGGGTCAGCAGGTGTCGTCGGCAGCATTCGACGACGGCAAGCTGCTGGTCGGGTCTCAGCGGCGATTCGCGGAGGCTGACCGCGAAGATCTGGTTGGGCCGGATGGCTGGGTCGCGGTAGTCGCCTCGCACGCAGTCGAAGAGGTACTGCCCGTCGCGGTTCCAGAAGGTTTCGCGGAAGCTCTCGCGGGCCCGGTCGGCGAGTTGGGCGTAGCGGGCGGCCTGCTCGGGGTTGCTCTGGTTGAGCCGTTCGGCCAGGATTCGCAGGGCGTTGTACCAGAGGGCGTTGATTTCGACGGGTTTGCCCCATCGTGGCGTAAAGACGATCGATCCGAAGCGGGCGTCCATCCAGGTGATCTGGGTGTTCTCGTTGCCCGCCCACAGCAGCATGTCATCCGGATCGGCTTTGGTGTCGAAGCTCGATCCGGCCAGGAACGACTCGACGACCTTGATACAGACCTTTTCGAGCAGTCCGTTCCACAGTTCCACGTCGTTGGTGGCCCGCAGATAGCAGTCGGCGGCGTAGACGTACCAGAGCGAGGCGTCGACGCTGTTGTAGTGGGGCTCGCCGCCGTAGTCGTCGAACCGGTTGGGGATCAGGCCGTCGGGCGATTGGGCGGAGCCGAAGACCCGCAGCACGCCGGCGGCCTGTTCGTAGCGTCCGGTTTCCAGCAGCAGGCCCGGCAGGGCGATGAACGTGTCGCGGCCCCAGTCGCCGAACCAGTGGAATCCGGCGAGGATGGACCAGCCGGGCTTGCCCGCCAGGTCGTCCCGGCGGACGACGAACTGGCGGGCCGCCTTGCGAAGAGTCACTTCGACCGGCTCGCCGAGCGGATTGTCGGCGGTGCTGGTGGCCGGCGGGACCAGAGGCGAAGTGACTTCGTCGACCAGCGTGAACTGGTTCTGCCCTGATTGCAAATGCGCGTTCACTTTGGTCAGGAGCTTGTCGAGCTGCTGGAAGTCCAAGCCGTGCGTATCGAGCCACAACCCGAAGCCCACGCGGCCGCGGCCGGCCAGTTCGTAGTGGCCGGGCATGAAGAGGTCTTCGCCGCAGTCCTGGCCGCGTTCGGCTTCGACGCGGTAGCGGAAGTTGTACCACCAGTCGGGCATGGCGTGGAAACTCGCCTCGACCGGGCCTCGCAGGCCGGTCGGGTGCAGGTAGAGGTGGTGGGCCTTGCGCGATTTTTCGCCGAGGACCGGCACGCGGATGTGCAGCGACTGGCTGGCTTGGCGGGTGTCGAAGACGTTGGCGGCTGATCGCCGGCGAAGCGAGTGGAAATCGCGGAGCGAGACCAGCGGGTGGACGAAGAATCGCAGCGGCCGGGCGCCCTGGGAGTCGACGGCCAGCCAGTAGATCAGCGCGGTATTGTGATCGGCGAAGAGCCAGAGCGTTCGGATGATGGTCACGCCGTCGACCTGGAAGACGGCGGTGACGCTTTGGAGGTCCTCTTCGACCTGGCGGTGGAACGACGTCTGGTATTGGAAGCCATCGGGATGGACGGCCCCGTTGAACTCGAAGCTGCTGATCTGGAACTCGCGGCCGTCGATGATCAGGCGTTCCAGGACGTTGTTGATGGCCATGATCCGTCCGACCGGCGGGATGGTCGCGGGCACAAGCAGGCCGTGGTAGCGGCGGGTGTTGCAGTTGATCACGGTCGAGGAGGCGTAGCCACCGAGATTGTTGGAGATCAACCACTCGCGTGTCAGCAGTTCGGCCAGATCGCCCGAGAGCAGGGCCGACTCAGCGTGAGGACAGGCAACGGCGTTGATTTGATTCATGGCAAGATCCTGTCACCAAAGATGCTGTATCTCCGGGCGACGGACGTCCGACCGGGCCCGGATGCATTCGCCTTCCCACCCCGTGGATAACCTGCGCTGATCCATAGCTATCCAATACCAGCGGCGGGGGCAAAGATCAAGAATTTTTTAGAGATGCTTATTGCTCCACGATGCGGGCGGATGTATCAATGACGGCATGGAGACGGCTAAGAGCGATCAGGCGTACGAGCAGGCGTGCCGGTACATGCCGGGCGGAGTCAACTCGCCGGTGCGGAGCTTCAAGTCGGTCGGCGGCGGACCGCGATTCATCCAGAAGGGGCAGGGGGCCAGGATAATCGACGTCGACGGCAACGAGTACGTCGATTACGTCGGGTCGTGGGGGCCGCTGGTGCTTGGGCACGCGGAGGAGACGGTGGTTGCGGCGGTCGTCAAGGCGGCGGCGCGTGGCACATCGTTCGGGGCTCCGACCGAGGCGGAGACGAAGCTGGCGGGTCTGATCTGCAAGAGCTTCGACGGCATTGAGCTGGTGCGGCTGGTCAACAGCGGGACGGAGGCGGTGGCGTCGGCGATCCGGTTGGCGCGCGGGTTTACCAAACGTTCGAAGATCGTCAAGGCGGCTGGGTGCTATCACGGCCACGTCGATCAGCTTCTGGTGCAGGCGGGATCGGGCGTGGCGACGCTGGGATTGGCCGGTTCGGCGGGCATTCCGGAGGAGATGGCGCAACTGACGGTGGTGGTGCCGTACAACGATTCGGAGGCGGTGGCTGAGGCGTTCCGGCGGTTTCCGGATCAGATCGCCGCGGTTCTGGTCGAGCCGGTGGCGGGGAATATGGGGGTGGTGCCTCCGGCCCAGGGGTATCTTAAGGCGCTTCGGCGGCTTTGCAGCGACCGTGGCGCCCTTCTGGTTCTCGATGAGGTCATCACGGGTTTTCGTCTGGCTCCGGGCGGGGCTCAGCAGGTTTACAACGTCAGTGCGGATTTGACGTGTTTGGGCAAGATCATCGGCGGCGGGTTGCCGGTTGGGGCGTACGGCGGTCGGCGCGAGATCATGGAGCAGCTTGCCCCGCTTGGTCCGGTGTATCAGGCGGGTACGCTGTCGGGCAATCCGCTGGCGGTGGCGGCGGGACTGGCCACGCTGGAAGCCCTGGCGACGCCGACGAACTATGAAAGGCTGGAGAGGTTGTCGGCGGCTCTCGAAGAGGGGCTGGCTGAGGCGGCGAGGGAAACGGGCGTGCCAGTGACGATCAACCGCGTCGGAAGCATGATGACCGTGTTTTTCACGGACGGACCGGTCAGGAACTACGACGACGTGCAGCGGTGCGACGCGGGACGTTACGCGGTGTTTTTCCACTCGATGCTGGAACGAGGGGTGTATCTGGCCCCGTCGGCGTTTGAGGCCATGTTCGTCTCGCTGGCCCACCGTGACGCGGACATTGAATTCACGGTGGACCAGGCCCGGAAATCGTTTGAAGTGGTGGCGGCGGGCGATTAAACTTCACTGCAATTCACGTTGCAGCCCTTGGGGTTTTGGAGGCTTGTGATGAACGGATCCAAAGCGGTCGTCGGTTTTGTCGATTCCTGGAAGATTCTCTATCGGGGTCGGACGTTTTTCAGCGTCTTTCTGATCGGCGCGATGGTGGCCAATGTTGTCGTGTTCCTGTGGGTTCTGCTGGGCGGTCCGGTGGACGCGCTGAAGCATCCGGCGGCGTTGTATGGTTGTCCGCCGCTGACGCCGGGGATGGTTCCTTCGACGAGGCCGTTTACGGCTCCGACCACCGGGCCCGCGGCCGCTTTTGTCGAGGCGTTCAGCGACGAGGCGATGCCGACGCAGGAGGAGATCAACTCGGCCCAGCAGTGGCGGCAGATTTTTACCGTCATCATGTTCGTTGCCGGAATTCTCGCCATTCTGGGCGCGGTGTTCATGACGGCTTGCGCGTTGTTGGGCGTGATGGTGCTGGTGGCGGGCGGTTTGCCCGGGAGCGGGTTTGCCACGAGCGCATTTTTCTATGTGGTCGGAGCGGCGTTGTGGCTGCTGCTGCCGTGGGAGCAGGCGTTGTCGGGGACGGTGTATATGCCGGTGGGGGTGTTGAACTTCCAGGACCTGTTCTACGCGTACCGCGGGAGCAACCCGGGCGACTGGCTGACCTTCGCGTCGCTGATCGTCAAGTACGTGGTTTACCCGGTGGTGCTGATCCTGCTGGCGGTGATGTACCTGGGGCGGACCAGCCAGGCCAACAGCGTGGTGGTCGCGGCGACCAGGCCTGAAAC
This sequence comes from Phycisphaerae bacterium, assembly GCA_012729815.1. Classification (NCBI taxonomy): domain Bacteria; kingdom Pseudomonadati; phylum Planctomycetota; class Phycisphaerae; species Phycisphaerae bacterium. The sequence goes on from JAAYCJ010000052.1 coordinate 17,543, forward strand.
GCCCGAATTGGGCCGGTAGGATCAGGTCGCAGCCGGTGATGTGCCGAACGGGCGTGCTCGTTTCCCGCCGCGTTGCGCGGCGCTTTGCGCGGGTGCTTGATTTCGTGCCGGGAACGGCGGTACACTGTCGTCGAGGGAACGATGCACAGGGTCGTCGCGAGAATTGTCCAGCGGCTCGACAATGTCGATCCGGAAGCCCGTTACCAGGCCATCCGCAAGCTGGGCGAAATTCGCGCGGCGGACGCGCTCGATGTCCTGATCGGCCGGTTTGATGACGACGATCCGGTTTTTCGCCGCGAGGTGGCCCAGGCATTGGGTCAGATCGGTGATTCGCGTGCGGTTGGGGTGCTTCTGGAGCGGCTTTCCGATACCGATGAGTCTGTTCGGCAGGCCGCCGCGGTGGCGCTGGGTCAGATCAACGACCGGACGCTGATTCCCGTCCTGGTCAAGGGGCTCAAGGACGAAAGCTGGCAGCACCGCCGCGGCTGCGCGATGACGTTGGGCGAGTTGAAAGCGGCGGAGGCGGTCGAGCATCTGGTGCCGGCCCTTTCCGACCGGAACGACGAGGTGCGGTTTGCCGCGGCAACGGCGTTGGGGCGGATTCGCGATCCGCGGGTCGTGCGACATCTGGTGGCCCAGCTTGGCGACGTGGATACGCGGGTTCGCGAGTCGACGGTGGAGGCGTTGGCGCGGATCGGCGACCGGCGGATCATTCCGCAGTTGGTTCAGGCGCTGGAGACCGACAACTGGACGCACCGCCACGGCTGCGCGTTGGCGTTGGGTCGTCTCAAAGCAGTCGAGGCGATCGCGCCGCTGGTGGCCCGGCTGTCGGATGAGGACCGCGAGGTGCGGGAACTAGCGGCCGGGGTGCTGGAGCAGATCGATCCGCAGTGGCACCAGAGCCCCAGGGCCCGCCGCATGATCCCCAAGTTGATTAACCGCCTGGAGGCGGAGTCGCCTTACGTTCGCGCTCTGACCGCGGAGGTTCTGGGGCGGATAGGCGATCCGAAGGCCCTCGACGCCCTGATCGGGCGGCTTGAGGATGAACCGCAGGTGCGTTACGCCGCGGTTCGCGGATTAGGCGAGTTGGGGGAGCCGGCGGCGGTACCGCATATCCTCGAACACCTGGACGCCGACCGCCAGTATCTGCATTTGACCGTCGAGGCGCTGCTGGGCATCCGCGAGCGGAACGGGCGGTATATTGACGCGTGGCCGAATGTCTTCTGCCGCGAGTGTTTGACCCGGGCGGTGCGATGGCCGTCGCGGTTTTCGTTCGGCAAGCGCCTTACGTATGCGGTCCGGCGGGCGATGGACAAGTCGGCTTTGAGCGGGCCGGAGTTGAACCGTCTGCTGTTTAAGCCGTTTCGCCTGGTGACCTGCCGCAAGTGCGGCCTGGCTGAGAACCTGGAGCCGGGCGTCGCGCTGGTCATCGGTGTGATCGGCGGCAAGTGGGCCCGCGATCAGCGCACGTTCAGTGACGGCGATCGGCTGTACGTGCTGTTGTGGGACGAGGACGCCAGCCGCGCTACAGCGGCGGACATCGACGAACTGGAAGTCCGCAACGTCCCGAACACCGGCTATGACCGGGCGCTCAACGTGGTCTGGGCCAAGCTCCACGAGGCGGCAGGCGAAGAGGGCACGCCGACGAAGAAGATTCCCGTCCGCCTGGTGGACGATCCGCCGCTTTCCGAGAGTGCGTTGGAACTTCTGAAGGCCAAGTTCAAGAAGATCCTGCGCTGACCCGGCGTTTTTCTGCGAGCGGCTCTCTGCACATCAATCCTGGGCTTGGTCAAGGCTCAAGCGACGGGTTACCACGGCGAGGACTTGTTTTTCGAGGCGCAGGAGGAAGACGCAGCGGGGGTCGCCTTGTTTGGCTGAGAGGTCGCGGGCGAGGCGGTCGACGTCCACCTTCGCGCCGCGGGGTTTGACGGTGACGGTTCCGACGCCTCGGGTCCGCAGGAGCTTTCGCAGCTTCGGCTGGTGGAAGGGGATAGTCTCCTCGACCTCGAAGCATTCGGCCAGTGGGCTCGAGACGCGGCTGTCGGACGTGAGGACGACCTGGCCGGGCGCGAGGAAATCCAAATCCAGCAGGCCCGCCAGTTGCGGCAGTAGTCGCAGCCGTACGACGCCGCCGTCCGGATCGTAGAGATACCGGCCGATCGGCGAGACCTCGTAGCGCGGCTCCTGGCGGTCGGTCAGCGAGACGTTCTGCGGCAGGACGGTGGCTCGCAGCGTGGTCTCGGCGAGTTCGCCCGTCCAGAGCACCAGTTGTTTGCACTCGCCGGCTTCGCTGATCATCTCGATTTCGCCGGGCCACGGCAGGTCGTGGTAGTTGAGGGCGGGCGAGAGCTTGATCGCTCCGGTCGGCACCGCGCGCAGGATGGCGGAGGTGAGCTCGATCCCCGGTTCGTACTCCTCCAGCCGGACCGTCCGTCGGCCCGCGGAGCGACGGTCGGGGTCCAGATGGAAGGCTGGTCCCGTCAGCGGGACCTCGCGGACGTCCCGGCCGATGAAGCGGCACCGGTCGCGCCGGCCGTAGACCTCCAGGTTGTGTTCGGCCATGCGCAGGCGGGCCGCCGAGCGCTCGATCGCTTGCACCTCGGCCACGGCGGTCAGGCCGATCGCATCGCCTCCGATCCCACAGCCGAGGTCGAGAATCGGGGCCTGTGGTTCGATGCGTTCGAACCGTTTGGCCTTGTAGAGGGCGATTTGTTCGCTGGTGGATTGCTCGAAGCCCACCCGATCGAACAGCATCGACTCGGCGCGGGAAAACTTGGCTTTGGCCCGCCGCCGCAAATCGACCAGTTCGAGTACGGCCCGGGCCTGTTCCAGGGTGCAGATGGTTCGCAGTTTCGCCACGTCGGCTGGACGGGTCGGGTCAAGCCGTTGGCCCAGCTCGACGGCCTCTTTGCCAGTCGGCGAAATCAGAAAGTCGATGATTGTCTGGTCGAAAGGTTCGGGCATCGTCGCGTGTGGCCTCAACAACCTGCACATTGTCCGACTCGTGATGGTACGGCCTGTCGGACCGGTTTTCCAGCGGGCAGATCGGACTCGCCGCGGGTAAAAAAATGGCTGCCGCAGTGAGGGGGGAACTCACTGCGACAGCACTGAGGCAGCGGGGCAACATGGGTTAGTGAAATTCAGTGACCCAAATCGGCTACTGCCTTTGGTCTTCTCACCCTATTTAAGTATACGTTAGCGGCGGCCCATTTGCTCCTGAAAATTTCTTTGATTACCGCTTTGTCTGGACATTCTATCCTCTTGAGTGTCATGAGGCAAGAACGGTTTCCTCCAATTCCACTCGAAGTTTGGCCAGAGCTTTGTTCTGGATCTGGCGGACGCGTTCCTTGGTCACGCCGATGATCCTGCCGACCTCTTCGAGCGTCATCGGTCCGCCGCTTTCGTCCTCATCCTCGCGGATGGCGAAGCGGGCCCTCAGGACTTGACGTTCGATGTCGCTGAGGGCTTCACTCTGTTCGCTGAGCACGTCGCGGATACGGTCGACGCAGTGGCCCTCGGTGTCCTCGCGGCGGGTTTCCATCACGTCGCCGCGTTCGAGGTCCGGGTCGAACTCGACCGGGAACCGCCCGCGATACCGGGACATCTTCAGGGAGGCCCGGGAGAAGCTCTTGAGGATTGCCCGGCACGCGTAGGTGCTGAACTTAAAGCCCCGGGCGCAGTCGAACTTGTCGATGCTCCTCAGGAGGGCCATATTGCCCTCGCTGATGAGTTCGGAGAAATCGACGCCGGTTGGCCGCGTTCGTTTGGCCATGGCCAGCACCAGCGGGATGTTGGCCTGGGTCAGCAGCGAGCGGATGTGGAGCTCGTGGCCCTTCCACTCCAGCAGTTCGCGCGACGCGGTCAGGGTCAACGCCTTGCCCTTCTGGTTCTTCAGGATTTTGAAGATTTTGAAGCGGCAATAGTTGATTTTCAGGAACAGGCGTGACTCTTCCTGCTGGGTCAGTGACTGGAAGCTGGTGACCGCCTTGTCCATCTCATCGAAGAGCTCGATGGGGATCAGCTTGGCCTGGGCGTGGGGCATCTCCGGCGTTCCGGCCAGGATGTCCTCTTCCAGTTCCTTGGCGGCGGACCGGTCGTGGAACATCGGGTTGTCCACGAACTGGACCGGCTCGCGCAGCATCTGATCGATGATCGCCACCTGCTCCTCGCTGAGCCTATCGGTAGCCCGCTTGAGCACCCTGTCGGGGCTCTTCTCGGGCTCCAGGGTCTTCACCCCTTTATATTTGTCTTCTACGACTGCTATCATTGCCCACCTCGTTTCTGTATATGACGGCCTCCGGGGCCTGCCCTCTCTGCTTTCCCACCCAACGATTCCGATTTCACTATGTTTTTTACGACCGGTATGGATTTTACGTTCTCACCCGGAAAAGGTTTCTCTTATCGGAAAAATTCGTCGGCCGGTTAGATAGGCCCAGCGCCACTACTGACAGACCGACGTATTGCCCGACCCTTCGCCTCGTCCGACTACCGCCTGACTTGGTTGCCCCGTGCAACTTGGCAGGTCCGGTAATCGTCTCCTTTTCCGACCTTATTATACTCGATTTTTGGGTTCGTGTGCTTGATTTCTGTCAAGCAGGGGTTAAAGGCATTGGTTCCCAGAGAACCAGGCGGGGGATACGAACGTCTATTATATTACCGCGGAATCGGCTGGATCGTCAAGACAAGATTTCCCTCGTCCATCCGGATTTGCTCGACCCGCACATCGTAGTCGCTGTTGGGATAACGGAAGCGGTTGGGAACAACGAGGTTCTGAAGGGGTTTGGAGAGGACTTGCTCCACGTGCTCCTGGATCAGCGATTGGGGAACGGGCCAGGCGCCGACGCGTACTTGTAAACCATGAATTTCTATGTTATTCGGGTCAAGATGGATGCGGGCGGAGAGGCTCGCCAGCATCGGGGCGCCGTGGAACTGCACGATGGCCCCAGCCTTGAAGCAGCCATCCTGCCAGGCGACGGCCGGCTGCGACAGCTCGTGGGGCAGCAGATCGGCAAATCGGGGATCGATCATGGCCCGGCCGCTGATCAGGCGGTTGACCTGGTCCTGGGAGAGGACAAACTCGAAAGGGGCCGGCTGTTGCATGCTGTTGTTGAAGACACGGGTAAGTTCGGTCAGTTCGTCGCGGATCTCCTGGCCGGCGTCGGGCGGCACGGCGACGGGATGATACCAGTCGGGTACGTGAAACAGCGACCAGCAGAAGGCCAGCGCCACGACGATCAGGGGGAACGGCAGGAGCAGCAGGATGAATCGCGTCCGTCGCTTCATGGGTCAGGCCTTCTGCGGTTCGAAGGGGTAGGCCCCGGCTCCGTGGGCGTCGTAGGCGACGATCAGGGGCAGATCCTCGACGATCAATTCCCGGATGGCCTCGGTTCCGAGGTCTTCGTAGGCCAGGAGCCGGGCGTTCTTGATGCAGCGGGCCAGCAGGGCTCCGAGACCGCCGGCGGCGGAAAAATGGACGGCTTGATGGCGGCGAAGGGCGTCGCGGACGGTTTGGCTGCGGTAGCCCTTGCCGATGGTGGCCCGAAGGCCGATTTCGAGGAGGCGAGGCGTGAAGCTGTCCATGCGTGAACTGGTGGTCGGGCCGGCGGAGCCGATGGGGCTACCCGGCCGGGCGGGTGTCGGGCCGACGAAGTAGATGACCTGGTCGGTCAGGTCGACCGGCAGCGGCTGGTGCTGATCGAGCCGTTCGCAGAGGCGCTGATGGGCGGCGTCCCGGGCGGTCAGCACGCGGCCGGACAGCAGCACCCGCTGACCGGCGCGCAGCGTGACGGCCGTTTCAGCATCAAACGGTGCGGTCAACCTTATCGTTTCCCGTTCGTCCACAGCTATCCCTTGAGGTACTTTTCGGCGGTTTCGATGGCTTTGAGTTGGCCTTTGGCCTTGTTGATGGTTTCCTGGTATTCGTTTTCGGGCACGCTGTCGGCGACGAGTCCGGCTCCGACCTGGACGTAGGCTTTGCGGCCCTGCAGGACCAGTGTTCGCAGGGCGATGCAGGTGTCCATGTTGCCGGAGAAATCGACGTATCCGACGGCTCCGGCGTAGGGTCCGCGTTTGGTCGGTTCGAACTCGTCGATGATCTCCATGGCGCGGACCTTCGGCGCGCCGCTGACCGTGCCGACCGGAAGGGTGGCCCGGAGGGCGTCGAACGCGGTGCGGTCCGGGGCGAGCGTGCCCTGGACGTTGGAGCTGATGTGCATCACATGGCTGTAGCGTTCGACGGCCATGACGTCGTCGAGCTTGACCGAACCGAGTTCGCAGACCTTGCCGACGTCGTTGCGGCCCAGATCGACGAGCATGATGTGCTCAGCCCGCTCCTTTGGGTCGGCCAGGAGTTCGGTTTCGAGGGCCTTGTCCTCGTCTTCCGTCCTGCCGCGACGGCGTGTGCCGGCGAGCGGCCGGTTGGTCACGATGCGGTCCTCGACGCGGCACATGATCTCGGGGCTGGCCCCGACCAGCGTGCATTGCGGGCTCTTGAGGTGGAACATGAAGGGCGAGGGGTTGATCACCCGCAGGGCCCGGTAGATGCTGAACGGGTCGGCCTCGGTGTCGACGGTGAGGCGTTGCGAGAGGACGACCTGGAAGATGTCGCCGGCTTTGATGTATTCCTTGCAGCGGTCGACGGCGGCTTCGAAGTCGCCGCGTTTGAAATTGCTGGTGAACCGCGGGGACGGATCGGAGTCCAGGTTGACCGGCTGAAGCGGCAGCGGCAGCGGGGCGGCGAGGCGGTCGAGGATGCGCTCGATTCGGCCGCACGCCTGGATGTAGGCCCGTTTGGGGTCGTCGGCGATCATCGCGTTGCTGACCACCTTGATCGTCTTGGTCACGTGGTCGAAGACGACCATGTCCGGATAGAGGCCAAAGAGCAGGTCGGGCAGCCCGCGATCGTCATGCGGCGTTTGCGGCAGGCGCTCGTAGTAGCGGATCATGTCGTAGCCGGCGTAGCCGACCACGCCGCCGAGGAACCGCGGCAGCTCGGGCAGGTGGACGGCCCGGTACGGCCGCAGGAGGTTTTCCAGCTCCGCCACCGGGTCGGCGGTTTCCAGCCGCCGGGCCCGGTCGCCCTCGCTGATCTGGACCTCCCGGCCGCGGGCGTCGAAGACCAGGATCGGGTCGACGGAGAGGAACGAATACCGTGCGATCTTCTCGCCTCCGACCACGCTCTCGAGCAGGAACGAATGCGAGCTCTGAGCCGCCAGCCGGGCGTAGGCGCTGACCGGCGTGAGGTTGTCCGAGAGGACCTGGGCGAAGACCGGAACCACGTTGACTCCGCCCTGTGCCAACCGGCTGAACTCGCCATATTCGGGATACACCGTCAATGCCGCCATGTGCAGTTCTCATCCCAGATGGACCAAGGTTTGCGGTTGTATTGTATCTGTCCGCGCGGGCGATTCCAATTGCCGTTTCCGGCGGGAGGTGCGACCGAGCCCGCCGGGGTGCGGGTTCGGATCGAAGCGGTCGAGTCGGCAGAAGGGCAGACCCTTTCCCAGCGGCTGAAGGACATGGTTGGGGCTATGGAACCTGCCTTCTGATATGACGGAGAACTGTGACCACTACCTGCACGGAACCCCCAGGAAGTGAGCGCCCTTCTCGCAGGGCACGTCGGTACTGCATTCGCCCTCAACTTGTTTCGAAGGTCAGTTTCCGAAGGTTCAGTTGTTCCGAGCGTTTAGAGAGATGCAGGATTTCGACGCCTACCACCTCGTTACGGTCGTTGAAATCCACGACGATCCCCGGCGAGACTTCCTCTGCCTCCACGATCTGAGAGTCATCCAGAGAGAGGTAGAGGGCGTCAGCTTGCTGATCGACCTTGAGTTTCACCGTCCGGCCTCATGAAACTCCCGCGTCGCTGGGGCTGGCGTTGGCTACGAGGCGGTGGCTGTCGCGGGCGATGGCGAGTTCCTCGTTGGTCGGGATCACCAGGATTTCCACTTCGCCGCGCGGGTCGCTGATCGACTGGCCGGCGGGCACGTTCTTGAGCTGGCGGTTGCGGTTCTCGTCGAGGACGATGCCGAGGTGCTCCATGTCCCGCAGGATCATCTCGCGCATGTGCCAGGCGTTTTCGCCGACGCCGCCGGTGAAAACGAGTGCGTCGGCCTGGCCGACCTCGACCATGTAGGCGCCGAGGTACTTGCGGACCCGGCGGGCGAAGATTTCCAGGGCCAGTCCGGCCCGATCGCTACCCTTTTCGGCGGCGGCGGTCACGTCGCGCATGTCGCGCGAGACGCCGGAGATTCCGAGCAGCCCGCTCTGTTTTTCCAGGGCCTGGCGAATACTGTCAACGCTCATGCCGGCGACGCCGAGCATGTGGAAGACGATGGCGGTGTCGATGTCGCCGCATCGCGTGCCCATCACCAGCCCTTCGAGCGGGGTGAGGCCCATCGTGGTGTCGATGGCTTGGCCCTGGCGGACGGCGGCCATCGAGCAGCCGTTGCCCAGGTGCATGGTGATCAGGTTGCACTCAGCCAGCGGTTTGCCCAGCAACTGGGCCGCCTGCTCCGAGACGTAGCGGTGGCTGGTGCCGTGGAAGCCGTACCGCCGGACCCGGTGCTCCTCGTACCACGAGTAGGGCACGGCGTAGAGGTACGACGCGGGAGGCAGCGTGTGGAAGAAGGCGGTGTCGAAGACGGCCACCTGCGGAATGTCCGGGAATATCTCCTGGCAGGCCTTGATGCCCGCGAGGTTGGCTGGGTTGTGCAGCGGGGCGAGTTGCGAGCAGCGGTCGATCTGGTCGATGACGGTCTGGTCGATGACCACGCTGTCGCGGAACTCCTCGCCGCCGTGGACCACGCGATGGCCCACCGCGGCCAGATCGTCCTGAAGGACGCCGGCGCCCTTGAGGAACTCGGCGATCTTGGCGATGCCGGTCCGGTAGTCGCGGATGGGGGCGGTTTCCTTGGCTGAGACCTCGCCCGCCTTGTGCTCGGATTCGGCCTTGTCTGTGCCGATCCGCTCGATCAGGCCTTTGGCCAGTTCGCGCGAGTCGGTATTGACATCGAAGAGACGGTACTTGACGGAAGAGCTTCCGCAGTTGATTACGAGAATCTTCATCGGCGCATGTTCTCCGGGGAAATGGGACGCCGGGCTAGGCCTCGGCGGCCGCCTGGGTCTGGATGTCGCGTTCGCGGAGCGATTCGTGGTCGGCCCATGAATGCCGGGCCTTCTTGTCCTGGGCCTGAAGGGCGGTGATCGCCACCGCGTCCACGATGTCCTGCCATCGGCATCCGCGCGACAGGTCGTTGATCGGCATGTCGAGGCCCTGGAGGATCGGGCCGATGGCCCGTCCGCGGGCGAAACGTTCGGTCAGCTTGTATCCGATGTTGCCGGCGTTGAGGTCCGGGAAGATCAGCACGTTGGCCCGGCCCGCGATCGGCGAGTCCTTGGCCTTGCGCGAGGCGACGGAAGGAACGATCGCCGCGTCGAGTTGGAGTTCGCCGTCGGCTTTGTACCCGGTGTCGCGCTGGCGGAAGAGCTCGACCGCCTGGATGACCTTGTCCACCAGGGGGTGCTTGGCTGAGCCGTAGGTGGAGAAGCTCAGGAAGGCGATCAGCGGCTCGCTCTGGAGCAGCAGTTGGCAGTGCTGGGCCGAGGCGATCGCGATATCGACAAGTTGCTCAGCGGTCGGATCGGGCACGCAGCCGCTGTCCGCGTAGATCATCGATCCGTTGACGCCGAATTCGGTGCAAGGGGTCACCATCAGGAAGAAGCTGGAGACGGTCTTGAGTCCCTCGGCGACGCCGACGCACTGGAGTGATGACTGGATGACCTTGGGCGTGGGGCTGATGGAACCGGCGACCATGCCGTCGGCGATGCCCGCCCGCACCAGCGAAGCCCCGAAAAACAGCGAGTCGGTGATGACCTGGCGGGCCTGTTCCTCGGTCACGCCTTTGTGCCGCCGTCGCTCGAAGTAGTTCTGGGCGAACCAGTCCTGCAGACCGCTGCGGTGCGGATCGATGATCGTCGCCCGCTGCAGATTCAGGTTCATCTCGGCGGCCCGGCGCAGAAGCTGCTCGGGGTCGCCCAGGAGGATGATTTCGGCCATGCCGTCGCGAAGGACGTAGTCGGCGGCCTGGAGGACCCGTTCGTCTTCGGGTTCGGCCAGGGTGATGGTCTGGCGATTGGCCCTGGCGCGGTCGCGGATTTCGTCAAGAATGGCCAGTCCGACCGACTCCTCGGAACCCGCGTCGCCCGTTTCGGGTTTCCGGGCCGATTCGTTCGCTGACATGATCCAACCTCCTCAAGTTCAGGGATAAATCCTCATTGTAAGGTGGTACTGGACAAATTTCAATGTGAAGATTCAGTTTACCGGTCCTTTGGGCGTGGCACGGAACGGCCGCCGCTGCGTTCGTAATCCCTTGTTGGGTATCGGCATAGTCGAGCGGCCGATCAAGTTGCATGGGCCGATGCGGCGGCCGCCGGACCGGTAAAAGCGGACAGCCCACCGCCCGAAACCGGTACGGTGGGCCGTCGCGAGCCGCACCTGCTCTAGAGTCGTCAGAGGATCGGGAGATAACGGTCCAGTTCGTAGTTGGTCACGTAGGTCCGGTAGTTATCCCACTCGATCTTCTTGTTGTCGATCAGCTTGGTGAAGATATGGTCGCCGAGGGCCTCCTTGAGCAGTTCGGAGCGCTCCGCGATGGCGATGGCCTCGCCGAGGGAACCGGGCAGCGAGTCGATGCCCTTTTCGATCCGGCGTTCGGGGGTCATTTCGAAGATATCCTCTTCGGTCGGCGGCATCAGGTCGTACTTGCCCTCGATGCCCTTGAGGCCAGCGGCGAGCATGACCGCGAACGCCAGGTAGGGGTTGCAGGAGGGATCGGGGAACCGCAGTTCGATGCGGGTGGCCTTCTCCTTGCCCGGCTTGTACAGCGGGACGCGGACGAGGGCCGAGCGGTTGCGGCGGGCCCAACTGATGTAGACGGGGGCCTCGTAGCCGGGCACCAGGCGTTTGAACGAGTTGACCCACTGGTTGGTCACCAGGCAGATTTCCGGAGCGTGCCTCAGGACGCCGGCGATGTAGTGCCTGGCGTCGGCCGAGAGGTTGAGCTTGTCCTGCTTGTCGAAGAAGGCGTTCTGGCCGCCCTTGAACAGCGACTGGTGGACGTGCATGCCGCTGCCGTTTTGTCCGAAGAGGGGCTTGGGCATGAAGGTGGCGTAGACTCCGTGCTTGAGGGCGATTTCCTTGACCACCAGGCGGTAGGTCATCGCGTTGTCGGCCATCGAAATGGCATCGCTGTACCGCAGGTCGATCTCATGCTGCGACGGGGCGACCTCGTGGTGCGAGTACTCCACCGGGATTCCCATCGCCTGGAGGGACAGCACGGTGTGCCGCCGCAGATCGCTGGCCACGTCCAGGGGGGTCAGGTCGAAATAGCCGCCGGCGTCGAGGGTGACCGTGCCGGCTGCGTCCTTGAAGTAGAAGTACTCGAGTTCCGGGCCCACGTAGAAGTGGGTGTAGCCCATCTCGCCGGCCTTCTTGAGCATGCGCTTGAGGCAGCCGCGCGGGTCGCCCACGTAGGGCTCGCCGCCGGGCATGCGCACGTCGCAGAACATGCGGCCGACCGCGATGTCTCCATTTTCCGACCGCCAGGGCAGGATCTGGAAGGTCGTCGGATCGGGCATGGCGATCATGTCGCTCTCATCGATCCGGGCGTAGCCCTGGATGCTGGACCCGTCGAACCCCATGCCGTCCTCGAGGGCCTCGGTCAGCTCGTCGGTGGTGATGGCGAAACTCTTGAGGAACCCGAGGATGTCGGTAAACCAGAGGCGGACGAACTTGACGTTCCGGTCCTTGACCGCCTTGAGGACATCGTCGGCGTTCTTGCAGTTGAGCGGCTCACGACTTGACATATTCATCTCCTTGTCGAAAAACGCGTTCGCACGTTGATTCCATCGCTACGCAGCCCAGGCACAACTTTGGCGTCCGCTGCGCTTGGGGTGTTTCTATGCAATCGCCATGCCAAAACTGCGGCAAATGCGCAAGTATTGGTTCGGCAGTCGGTTGCAGTGCATATGGGTGTTTGGCGCGCCCCGGGGGTCGGCTACAAAATCGTAGATCGACCGCGGCAATGTACGATTTTGTAGAATGTATGTCCCCCATATGGCCCGGTTTTGCCCCCCGACGCGCACTGGCGTCACAGTTTCAGCAGGCACACGCCTTTGGCCGGCAGCTCAACGCGGATGGTTCCGTCGCTATCGGCCCGTCCGGTTGGTCCGACCAGCGACCGGGCGGATGAGAAACCGCCCTCGCGCGCAGCGCGGGCACAGACTGTTTCACGGCTGTGGTTGAACAGGAACAGCACCCGCTTATCCCCAGCCTCCAGAATGCGTCCGGTCACCTGGCCCGCCGGTTCGGTGATCAGTTCGGGCCGTATGCCGAACAGCTCCAGGCACCGCCTGCCCGGTTCCGGATCGATTGCCGGACCCGAGGCGCTGGCCAGGCTGGTTCCGATGAGAATGAAGTTCCCCCGGCCATACCGGCATCGCACCGCGGCGGCGTGTCCGGTCTCGAATCGAGCCAGGACCTCGTGCTCGCCCGGATCGAGCCACGATCGCTCCTGTCCACCGATCACGTCGCCGGCGGCGGTGCGAAGGGTTACCGGATCGGCAATCATGGCAAGGTCCGTTTCGCGGACGCCGAGTTCCTCAGCCAGCCCGGCTCCCGGCGTTTTGGGCGAGAGCCAGCCGGAGGCGGTGTAGCGGGCCAGTCCGCCATCGGCGATGAACGTGCCTCCGTCGCGGACGAACCGGCGAATGGCCTCGATCATGGGCTCGTCGATCAGAGCGGGCATGGGAGCGTAGATCGTGCGGTAAGCGGCCAGGTGCCCCGGGAATCGCACGACGTCGAGGGCGACGTTGTGCGTCCAGAGGATCTGGAATCCGCCGAAGAACGCATCGGCGTAACGGAACGCGCCGAGGGCGTGCGAGAGGTTCTGGGAATCCGGGCAGTAGAGCAGGCCGACCTCGGCGGCAGGCGGCTGCATTGCCATCAGGAATCGCTCGTTTTCGGCGGCGGCTCGGGTAAAGGCCCGCACCTCCTGGGTCCGATAGGTCTCTTCGCCGTCCAGATCGGTGAGTCCCCATCCTCGCGGGGTCTCCTGCCAGAGCATTCGTTCCGGACGGAACTGCCAGAGATAGATTCCCTTGGCGCCATGGGCCAGGGCGGTCCAGAGGTTGAACGTCAGTTCGCCCTCGTTGAGCCGGCGCTGAATCTTGCCTCCCATGCAGCCGGTTCCCGCGGCGAGTTCCGAGACCCACCAGTAGCCCTTGCCGCGGTTGGCCGAGCGGGTTACCTCCAGATTTGTCACGTGTTGTGAGAATAGCCGCACCTGTTCGTGCGCCGGCTGGTAGAGCAGTTCGTGCGTGGACGTGCCGAGAAAATCGACCTTGGCCGCCACCAGCCAGTCGTCGTGGACGGCTGGGCCGTTGGAGTTCAGGGTTCCCGAGTGGGTGTGGACGATCACCGGGTGTGCCGCGTCCCGCGATTTGGCCAGCCCGTGCAGCCATCCCGCCCGGTCGGCCAGGCGATCGGCCAGAAAGCGGCAGTAGGCCAGGTAGGCCTGGCCCTCCAGTGGTTTGGTGTAGGGCGGCTCGACCTCGTCGAATCCGCCGTAGTTTTCTCCAAACGTCTCATTGAGTTCCTCGATCGACTGGAAACGATGGGCCAGCCAGTCGCGGTAGGCCGCAGCGGTGTGCTCGCAGGCGCAGGCGGCGATATCGACTTCCTGAAAAACGTCCCAGCAGACCAGGGCTGGGTGCGACCGGTAGCGTTCGACGATCGCCGTCACGAACCGCTCGACCGCGTTTCGCAGCTCCGGATGGTCCCAGCAGCAGGCGTTTCGCCAGACCCCGCCGAACCACCGGGCCACAGGGCGTTCGCGGCGGTCCAGTTCCACGATCTTCGGGTTGTGCGCCCGGAACACGCAGTCCGGCACCGACTCGAACGGCAGCGTCATCAGTAGTTTCAGGCCCGCCCGCTGCGCCTCGTCCAGAAGGCCATCCGTCGTTTCCCAGCGGTACTGGCCGCTACGGACCTCAATCTGGCTCCAGACCGCTTCGATCTTGACCGTATTGATCCCGATCTCGCGCATCCGCGCGAAGTCGCCCGGCCATTCCCGGCTGGGCGGGATCACCCGGAAATACTGCGCACCGAACATAAACCGTTCGAACATCGGGAGTTACTCCTGGTTGTTTCGCGGCTGGGGAACGTCTCGTCCGCTCTGGCGAGCAGTATCCGGATCTGGTGAAAACAGCTTGCGGCAGTGCGGATACATCCGCGGCGAGCGGTAGAGGTGTTCGCGGAGCATGGCGTTGATGACATCGAACGCCTTGCCCGCCGAGATCGGGTCGTGGACCTTGCCGATCAGGTAGTACCAGGCGCGGTTCTCGATGCCGATCTTGTCCACCACCGCCGGCTCGCAGTCGCGGCAGAGCAGTCCGCCCCCGGACGGGGTGAAGAACAGCCGGTCGGTCGGGCCCATCACCCGCGAGCAGTTGACGCAGCGCTGGAGCTGCGGCTCGTACCCAGCCCAGGAGAGGACCTTGGTGGCGGATCGGACCAGCAGCGTGCCGAGTTCCCGCCGCGATTCGGTTCGGGCCACTTCCTCCAGCGAGCGGGTGAGCAGATCGAAGAGTTCCTCAGCGGGGGCCAGCTCCTTGGTGGCCAGATTGATGATCTCAGCGATGTAGAGGCTGACGTTCAGCTTGTCCAGGTCGGCGCGGAGTTGTGGAAGGGGACGATCGGCGGCGAACGTGGTGAGCAGGCCCATGCCTTCCGGGTGGATGATCAGCGTGGCCTGGCCGGAGTCCAGCAGGTCGATGGCCAGCGGACTCTTGGGCCGCCGGGCGCCCTTGGCCAGCACCGAGACCTTACCGTAAACCCGGCACAGGAGCACCAGCACCAGCGAGCTTTCGGAGAAATCCCGCCGGGCCAGACAAATCGCCCGGTCCTGAACCTGCTTTTTTCCCGATGCGCCCGGCATCGAAACACCCTCATCTGGTCGCCGGATGCATAGAATATAGCGGTCCGGCGCGATTTGCCACCCCGCGTTTCGGATCGCCCGGCGGGCGGCCCAGCCGTCGCCGGCAGTGCGTACGACAAAACGGTAAGCCGCCCGAGCCATCACCGCCAGGAGCCGACCGGTTGAACGATCCCGAGAGCCTCATGAGACGGCGAGTAAAAAAACGCAACGAATCCGCGCGAACTTTTACCGCGGCGGTTGACCGGAAGGAATAGAATTATATGGTACCATTAAACAGGAGCCGGTAACACTTCGGGGCACGCATCGCCGCAGGAGCGTAAGTTGTTGATCGGCAAATAGATCTGCAGAACGACCAGGCCGTTGTTTTCGCTACGGTTCCAGCATTGAAAACCCACAATCAGCAACTAAAGAAGGTGCCAGTTCCGCGTCATTCGGAGCGGAATCTCCCGGAATCGGCGGCCGGGCATTTGCCCGCCCATTTTTTTGGATGTATACTTATAGGGCTTCACGGGCGCCACACCGAAGCGCGGTGCACTGAAATCCTTTACCAGCAAGAGCTTGCAACACTCTAGCTCAGTACGGCTGATGGAGCCATCGTTGAGCGGACAGGGATTTTTTCATCTTGTACAAAGTGTCGTTCATGCCAACGACATCGTCGATGTGGTCGGCGAGCACGTGGCCCTGAAGCCCCGAGGTCGCAACTTTATCGGACTTTGTCCCTTTCATAAGGAAAAAACCCCCAGTTTCAATGTCAATCCGGAGCGGCAGATTTTCAAGTGCTTCGGCTGTGGGGCGGGGGGGGACGCGATCAAGTTCGTTCAGCAGATCTTTAACATCGAGTTCAAGGAAGCCCTGGAACTGCTGGCCCGTCGGGCGAATATCCAGTTGGAGTCGCTCAAGGGCACGGTCAAGACCGGACAGGGCCCTTCGAAAACCGAAATCTACAAGGCCAACGCGTGGGCGGCCGAGGTGTACAGCCGCATTCTGTGGAAGACTCCCACGGGGGAGCCGGCGCGTAACTACCTGGCTGGCCGCAAGTTGGGGCGGGAAATCTGCGAGCAGTTTGCTCTGGGTTTCGCTCCGCCGGACGGCCGGTCGCTGTTGGAAGCGGCGGGTCGGGCGGGTGTCGCCCCCGCGGTGCTTGGCGCGGCGGGCCTGGCGTTGACAAGAGGCAATAGTTTCTCCGATCTTTTCCGGAACCGCGTTCTGTTTCCCATCCACGACGCCACAGGCAACGTGATCGCCTTCGGCGGACGGACCATGGGCGACGACGAGCCGAAGTACCTGAACACCCCGGAAACGCCGGTTTTTCACAAGAGCCGCAGCGCGTTCGGGATCCTTCAGGGCCGTTCGGTGATCCAGGAGTCCAAGCAGGTCGTGGTGGTCGAGGGCTACACCGACGTGATGGCCTGCCACCAGGGCGGTATCCGCAACGTGGTGGCCACGCTGGGCACGGCGCTGACCGAAGAGCACGTGATGGTGCTCCGGCGCTACGCCGATCAGATCGTGCTGATTTTCGACGGCGATCGGGCGGGCGAGAAGGCGGCCGACCGGGCTCTGGCGTTGTTCCTGACCATGGGCATCGACGTGAAGGTGGCCCAGCTTCCCGAAGGCAAGGATCCCTGCGACCTGGTGCTCGGCGACGGGCCCGAGGCGTTTTCGCACGCGGTGGCCGCAGCGGCTGACGCCCTGGACTACAAGTGGCAGCAGTTGCGGCGGCGGTACGACGTATCGGCCACATCGCGCGAGCGCCGGACCGCCATCGAGGAACTGCTGCGGACGATCGCGGTCTGCGATCCGGCGGGCAAGGTCGACGCGATCCAGCGGAGCATGGTGCTCAGCCGTCTGGCGGGCATGCTGTCGGTCCCGGTGGCCGAGTTGGCCAAGGGGCTTCAGGGCTTCCGCCGGCAGTCGGGCCACTCGCGGCAGGAACGGCAGGAGCCGGTGCAGGTCGGACTGCCGGTTCCGCAGAACTCGGCGGAGGCGGCCCTCAAGGAACTGGCTGAGGTGCTGGTCTGCGAGCCGGGATACGTCGGCGAGGTTCGCGAGCTGGTCGACCCGGACGCGGTCGAGCCGCCGATGCTGCGGGAGGTCTACCGCCACCTGTGGCGGGCGTGGGAGGAGTGGGGCGAGTTCTCGCTGGCCGAGCTGATTGCGACGGTCGAGGACGTGGCCCTCTCGAACGTGATCACCGAGTTGCACCGGTTGGGCATGGATCGGGGAAACTTCGCGGCGACGGTGGAAGAGTCGCTGCGGTGCATCGAGGAGTGGCGGCGGGATCAGCAGGCCTCGCAGCTTGCGGCGGGGCTGGAGAACGAGCTGAGCGAGGAAGAGATGGACCGGCGTCTGGCGGTCCTGCAGAAGAACATGTCGGTTCCGTTCCGGCGCACGGCCGGGCCGATGGTGGACTAGGGAATCCGGGAGTAACGGTCTGCTTTTGAAGCGGGCCGAGCAGGTGATATAGAGTGGTCAGAGGACTGCAAAGAGGTCCCAATGACGGACAGGACGAGAACGTGTGCGAAGGGTTGTTCGGCGACGGAGGAGTGCCGGACCGCCCGGACAATGCGGCCGACGTAGGGTCGGACCGCGGCGGAGAGCGTGCGGATCGAGTCCGCCCGTCAGAGAGACAAAACCGGTTATGAGGAGAGACGCCATGGCGAAAACCGAGAACAGCCGTTTGGAGCAGCAGGATCCGGTCATTGAGTCGATGTTGACCAAGGGCCGGCAGGCCGGCTACCTGACGTACGAGGCGATCAGCGAGACGCTCATCGACGCCAGCCCGGAGCAGTTGGATGCGATCCTGATGCAACTGGACGAGACGGGAATCGACCTCGTCGACGACGACGAGGCCCAGCGCCGTCTTCGCGGCGAACAGGCCGGCGCCGCGCCGGCCGAAGCGGAGATGGAAGAGGGTCTCGACGAAGACTTCAACCTCGACGAGGAATTGGCCGAGGCCTCGAACCGTCGGATCGACGATCCGGTTCGCATGTATCTGACCCAGATGGGGGAGATCCCGCTGCTGAGCCGCGAGGAGGAAATCCGCCTCGCCAAGAAGATCGAGCTGACGCGGATGGCGTTCCGCCGCAAGGTGCTCGAGAGCGACTACTGTCTGGACCAGGCGACCCGCATCCTCCAGCAGGTGGAGAGCGGGGATCTGCCGTTCGACCGGACGATGAAGACCTCGAGCGCCGAGACGCTGGACAAGGAGTCGGTCAACAAGCGTCTGCCGGAGAATCTCAAGACGGTCCGGTCCATTCTCGGGCGGAACCTGGAGGACTGGGACAAGCTGAACGTTCCGCGGATTTCCGCGGTTCAGCGGGACCGGCTCCGCAAGCGGATCGCGGCGGGCCGCCGCAAGGCGGTCACGCTGATCGAGGAACTGGGCCTGCGGACCAGCAAGGTGGTTCCGCTGATGCGCCGGCTTGAGAATCTCGCCCTGAAGATGGTCGATCTGCAGAAGCGCATCGACGACGCGAAGGACGACAAGGACCTGTTGCCGGAAGACATCGAGGTGATGAAGGAGGAGCTCGAGGGGATGATGCGGCTGGTGCTGGAGACTCCGGAAGACCTGACCCGCAAGGTCAGCCAGCTCGACCGCGTCTACCACGAGTACGAAACGGCCAAGCAGTTGCTGTCGGGTGGAAACCTGCGGTTGGTCGTCTCGATTGCCAAGAAGTACCGCAATCGCGGCCTGTCCTTCCTGGACATCATCCAGGAGGGCAACACGGGCCTGATGCGGGCGGTGGACAAGTACGAGTATCGCCGCGGATACAAGTTCAGCACGTACGCGACGTGGTGGATCCGCCAGGCGATCACGCGGGCCATCGCCGATCACGCCCGGACGATCCGGATCCCGGTGCACATGATCGAGACCATGTCGAAGCTGCGGAACGTCTCGAAGCAGCTTCTGCAGGAGCTCGGCCGGGAGCCCACGATCGACGAAATCGCCAAGGAAGCGAAGATGCCCGTGGTCGAAGCCCGTCGGGTGATGAAAATTTCACGTCACCCGATCAGTCTGGATCGGCCCGTCGGCGACAGCGAAGACAGCTATTTCGGCGATTTCATCGAGGACGAGACGGCCGAGAGCCCGGTCGAATCGGCGACCCAGGAGATGCTCAAGGACAAGATCGAAGCCGTGCTCAAGTCGCTGACCTATCGCGAGCGGGAAATCATCAAGCTGCGGTACGGAATCGGCGACGGGTACACCTACACCCTCGAAGAGGTCGGCAAGATCTTCAAGGTGACCCGCGAGCGGGTCCGGCAGGTGGAAGCCAAGGCGCTTAAGAAGCTTCAGCACCCGGTGCGCGCCAGGAAGCTGATGGGTTTCGTGGACGGCGCCAAGCTCAGCAACCCGGGCGAAGAGGAAGAGATGCTCGAAGAGCACGAATAGCCCTCGCCTCGTCCGGTCGGCTGCGAAAAATCAGGATCTCAACGACAAGGCCCCGAAGCGTCAACCGCTTCGGGGCCGGTTTTTGTTGGAGACGCAACGATGCTTCGGCGCGGGCGCGTCCGCCGGACCGCGCCTACTGGCCCTGGGCGGGCGCGATCGCGCTGATCAGGAACGAGACTACCGTCGAGCCCAGGACGGAGGTCAGAAACGTGATCATCTCGGACTGAAACTCGGAGGTCGCCCCGCCCAGGCCGGTGCAGCCGGCCAGACCCAGCATCGACGAGACGCCCAGCAGCAGATTTCCCAGCAGACGGTATTTCATCGAATCAACTCCTTTGTCAGTATGGATCGGCGACGAGGCGCTCGCCCGCGCCGCATTGTACCCTCGCGTCCGCAACCGGCCAAGAACTCCTCGCCGCTAGTCGAGCGTCCGGGCCACCACGATCACTCCGAGCACGATCAGCCCCACCCCCAGCCACTGCCAGGGCGATAACCTTTCGTTCAGCCGCGAAAAGGAGGCAACCGATACAATGATAGCGAAACCGCCGCCGATCATGATCGGATAGGCCAGCGACACCTTGAACCGTCCGAGGGCGTAGAAGTAGAGCGGCACGTTGAGGGCGAAGAGGATCAGACCCAGCAGCAGCGTTGGCGAGGACAGAGCCGTTTTGATCGCCGCAAGCGCTCCGCGATCAAAGAAACGGCCTTCGCTCAGCAGGTCGCGGGCGGCGAACTTCAGCAGCAGGTTGGCTGAGGCGTTGAACACGACCGCGAAGGTCAGGGCCGCCAGGTACCTGTACATTGACACTTTCCTCAATAACTGTATAGTAACCTTAGTTTTACGGCAATCCGCGCTTGAGTCTTCTCGCGCAATGAGGTTATAATATCGTAAACAGGTTCAGACAACAGCATTTTTGATAGGTTCCAATAGTGGTAAAGCTGCGTTTCGACGACGGGCGGGTCCGCGAAGCCCAAGGGCCCGACCAGATTGTGGAAATCGTGAAGGAAGAGTGTCCTGATCTTGCGGATCGGGTGATCGGCCTGAAGACCGACGGCCGGGTGGTTGACCTGAACGCTCCGACGCCCGGGGACGGCGAGGTCCGCCCGGTCTTCGGCACGGACAGCGATCCGGTGGCCCTGGAAATCCTGCGCCACAGCACGGCCCACCTTCTGGCCCAGGCAGTTCGCGATCTCTATGGCGAAAAGGTCCAATACACGATTGGTCCAGCCTTAATTGAGGATTTCAAGTACGGCTTTTACTACGACTTCGATCTGCCCGAGCCGGTCGGGACGGAAGACTTGGCCAAGATCGAAAAGCGGATGCACAAGCTGGCCCAGAAGCGGGAGGCTTTCGTGCGGCACGAGGTGCCGGTCGATCAGGCCAAGGCTGAGTTCGAGAAGATCGGACAGGGCTATAAGGTCGAGTTGATCGATGACCTGGTCCGCAACGAGGGGGTTCGTGAGGTCAGCCTGTACCGGCACGGCCAGTTCCTCGACCTGTGTCGCGGTCCGCACGTACCGCATAGCGCGATGCTCAAGGTCTTCAAGCTGCTGAGCGTGGCGGGGGCCTACTGGCGGGGTGATGCCGCAAATAAGATGCTGACAAGGATTTACGGTGTTGCCTATTTTGAGCAGGAGAACCTGGACAAGCATCTGGAGCGGATCGCGGAGGCTGAACGTCGTGACCATCGGGTGCTTGGCAAGCAGCTTGATTTGTATTCGATAAGCGATCTTGTTGGGCCGGGTCTGATCCTCTGGCACCCGAATGGAGCGATCATTCGCCAGACGATCGAGCGGTTCTGGATCGACGAGCACATCAAGCACGGCTATAAGATCCTTTACACCCCGCATATCGCCCACGAGCGGATTTACCAGACCTCCGGGCACCTGGAGGCCTACGGCGAGATGATGTACTCACCGATGGACATCGAGGGGCAGAACTTCCGGGTCAAGCCGATGAATTGCCCGGGCCACCTGGAGATATTCAAGAGTCAGACCCGAAGCTACCGCGATCTGCCGCTGCGGTACTGCGAGCTGGGGACGGTCTACCGCTACGAGCCCAGCGGGACGCTGCACGGGATGCTTCGGGTGCGCGGGTTTACCCAGGACGACGCCCACGTGTTCTGCTCGCTGGAGCAGCTCACCGACGAGATCGAGAAGATCTACGAATTTGTAGATTTTATGATGCGGACCTTCGGCTACCAGTACAAGGTCGAGCTGGCCACGCGGCCGGAGAAGAGCATCGGGACAGATGAGGAGTGGGAAAAATCGACGGCGGCTTTGCGGGCGGTGCTCGATAAGCGTAGAATACCATATGGAGTCGAGGAAGGCGGGGGAGTATTTTACGGACCCAAGATACAGATGCTGCTGGTGGACAGCCTCGGTCGCGAATGGCAGGGTCCGACGGTGCAGGTGGATTTGAACCTGCCGCGTCGGTTCGGCTGCACGTACATCGGGGCCGACAACCGCGAGCACGTGCCGGTGATGATCCACCGGGCCCTGCTGGGCTCGATGGAACGGTTCGTGGGCGGGCTGGTCGAGCACTACGCCGGGGCGTTTCCGATCTGGCTGGCACCGGTGCAGGTGGTGGTGATGCCGGTCAGCGAGAAGTTCAACGCGTACGGCCGGCAGGTGTACCAGCGGCTGTTCGATGCGTCGGTGCGGGTCGAACTGGACGACTCCGACGACAAGATCGGGGCCAAGATCCGGCGGGCGACGATGCAGAAGGCGCCGTACATGCTGATCGTGGGCGCGCGGGAGCAGGAGGCGGGTCAGGTCTCGGTCCGGTCGCGCAAGGCGGGCGACGTGGGTCAGCAGGATCTGGAGGGCTTCGTTGCCGCGGTAACCGACGAGATCAAGACGAAAGCATTATGACCGCAGGTCATCGGGTTCAATTCGGTGTTGTGGGGAACGTTCAACCGGTCTGCCGCGTCGGCGGGCCATTGTGTAATCGGAGGATTTGACCATTATCCAGAAGATGCGAGTGAATGAGGAAATCCGAATCCCGAACGTTCGGGTCATCGGTGCTGAAGGGCAGCAATTGGGGGTGCTTGCGACCCAGGAGGCGTTGCGGATCGCCCGGCAGGACGGGCTGGACCTGGTGGAGGTGGCGCCGAAGGAGAATCCCCCGGTCTGTCGAATCCTGGATTTCGACAAGTACCGTTATCAGCAGCAGAAGAAAGAGCACGAGGCGCGAAAGAAACAGCACGTGATCGAGTTGAAGGAGCTTCGGATTCGGCCGAAGACCGACCGGCACGATCAGGAGATCAAGACCAATCGGGCCCGGCAGTTCCTGGATGAAGGGCACAAGGTGCAGTTCACCATGCTCTTCCGAGGCCGGGAGCGGCTTCACGAGAACATCGGGCACGAGATCTTTCGCGAGATCGCCGAGAGCCTTCAGGACGTGGGCAAGGTGGAGCGGGAGAGCCGTCTGGAAGGGCGGCGGATGGTTTTGATTCTGGTGCCGGCCAAGGCCGCTCCGCCTCCGAAGAAGTCGGGCGAGGCCAAGAAGCAGCCGCCGAAGTCCGAGCCGAAGGCCTCAGCGTCGCCGTCGGCCGAGGCACCGGCGGAGCCGCCCGTTGCGGACATCCAGGAACAACCCCAGGAATCGGTGAGGGCCGCCGGAGATGCGCAGGTTTAGGCTCGGGTTTGTCGGTGCGGGCAACATGGCTGAGGCGATCTGCCGCGCGGTGGTCCAGGCGGGCGTTCACAAAGCCGACCAGATCGTGGCGTACGACGTGTCGGAGAAGCGCCGGCGCGTTTTCCGCGACGAGTTGAAGGTGTCGCTGGCCCAGGACAACGCCTCGGTGACCGCAGGGAGCGACATGGTGATCCTGGCGGTCAAGCCCCAGCAGTTCGCTGAGGTGCTCGACGAGATTCGTTCGAGCGTCTCGTCCGATCAATTGATCGTTTCGATCGCGGCGGGATTTTCCACGTCGTTTATTCAGACGGGCGTGGGCAAGTCGGCGCCGATTGTCCGCGTGATGCCGAACACGCCGCTGTTCGTCGGCTGCGGAATGACCGCCATCGTCAAGGGCGCGACCGCCACTGACGAGCACGTGGCCCAGGTCAGCCGCATCTTCGCCGCCTCCGGTCTGACCGTGATCGTGCCGGAGAGTCGGATCGACGCGATCACCGCCGTCAGCGGGTCGGGTCCGGCGTACTTCTTCTACGTGATCGAGGCGATGGTCCAGGCGGGAGTGGACATGGGCCTGCCGCGCAGCGAAGCCGTGCGGTTGGCGGCGCAGACGTGCCTCGGCGCCGGGCGCATGGTACTCCAGACCCAGGCCGAACCGGAGGAACTGCGCCGGCGAGTCACGTCACCGGGCGGCACGACCGAGGCGGCGTTCGAGGTGCTCGAAGCCGACGGCGTCAAACGAGCTTTTGTCGAGGCGGTCAAGGCCGCCGCCCAAAAGAGCCGCCAACTCGGCCGTTGAGGCCCGGCGGACCGATCGGCGTCTATTCGTCGCGAGTGTCGTCCTGTGCATCCTCGGAGTTGATGCGGACCTCGCCCTGCCGCTCGATGCGGACTCTCGCACAGCCGGTCTGAACCAGCGACGCCGCGAGTCCCAGCAGCAGTACCGCCAACACCATCAGTCCTCGCCTCGGCTTTGGTCGTGCCATTCATGTGCTCCTTCACAACGGCGTTGTCTTCTTGTCCTATTTTATCTCCCCATCCACACCGGGCGGAAGGCTTTTGTCGCCGCTCCTCGACGGCTGTGCCCGCTTGCCGGTTAATGGGCGGGCGGTTAGAATGGATGCGTTGTCAGATGAGCCGCATTGGTGAGGCCGCCGCATTCCGCATGTTCAAAGAAGTTCCTGACGGCGTCGAGGTGAGGGTGAAGGTCGTTCCCGGATCGACCCGGACGAAGATCGTCGGGCGGCTGGGCGACGATCTGAAGGTGGCGGTCAGCGCACCTCCCGAAAAAGGGAAAGCCAATCAGGCCCTGACCCGGTTCCTCGCCGACCGGCTGGGGCTGGGCAAGAATGAGGTCCAGGTCATCTCCGGGCAGAACAATCCTCGCAAGACGCTGCTGATCCGGGGTGTATCGATGGAGTATTGTAAGCAGAAGTTGTTAGCGGACGGTTAGGCGGAGCGAAATCGCGATCCGGAGTCGCCCGGCGAACGTATAATCAACCAAAGGATGTCATCGACGAATGCACCGCAGTTTTCGCAGAGTTCCATCGCTGTTGATCGTCTTGCCCCTCCTGACCGCGGCCGCCCCGGCGGCGGTGACGATTTCCCGGGACCACCCGGCGCCTTCGATGCGTTTGGATGCCCCGCTGAAGGCGACGACGGTCTACGATCACGGCGATCCGTCGGACATGGAGCAGTATCTTCTGGAGTTGGTGAATCGCGGTCGGGCCAATCCTCAGGCCGATGCGCTGATCTTCCTGAACTCCAACGATGAATACATCCAGAACTCCCTGGAGAACTTCAACGTCGACAGGCAGGAGGTGATTGCTGATTTTTCCGGCTACGCGGCCCAGCCGCCGCTGGCCTTCAACGGGCAACTCGCCCAGGCCGCCCTGGCCCACTCGCGGGATATGGCGACCTACGACTACCAGGGCCACGTGGACCACGACGGCACGACGCTGGGCGAGCGGCTTGACGCGGTCGACTACGACTATTCGCGGGCCGGTGAGAATGTCTTCGCCTACGCCCAAAACATGATCCACACACAGGCGGCGTTCCTGATCGACTGGGGCGTGCCCGACCTGGGCCATCGCAAGAATTTGCTGAACCTCGGGGAGTACACGAACTTTCGCGAGGTGGGCCTGTCGGTGTTCTCGGAGAACGATCCGCGTACGAGCGTCGGGCCGTGGGTGGTGACGCAGGAGTTCGGCCTGGGCGATCCGACGATTGTCTTCGTGACGGGCGTGGCCTATCGCGACGAGGACGGCAACGGCATGTACAGCGAAGGGGAGGGCCTGGCGGGAGTCGAGATTCAGCCGGAGACCGGCGACTACTACGCCGTCACCTCGTCGTCCGGCGGCTACGCGGTTCCGATCGACCAGGACCACGGCGTTTTGACGGTGCACGCGTACCGCAGCGATCTGCCGGACCGTCAGACGGTGATCCTGGTGGAGGCGGCGAACCGCAAGCTGGATTTTGTCTACGGCAGCGTGAACCTCGGTCGGATCAGCGGCGTGGTGACCGACGGCGCGGGCCAGGGCGTCGAGGACGTGACGATCCGGCTTGAGCCGGGTTCGCTTCAGTTGCTCACCGACGGCCGCGGCGAGTTTCTCTTCACCGATCTGGGAGCGGGCGTCTACACGCTTCACGCCGAGCGCGAGAACTACACGGTTTACCCCAACGATTTCACCATTTCAGTCAAGTTCGGTGAGGAGTTTGCCACCACGTTGACGGCTACCCTTCAAGGTCCCGAGCCGCCATCGTCGGGCGGCGAGGATCCGCCGACCGATCCGAACGCCTCTGAAGATCCGATCACTCCCGCCGCCCCGTGCACGATGGTGATGGCGGTCCTGCTGGCTGGGCTTTGGCTGGGCATTGGCGCGCTGCGGGCGCGATAGTCGCCGTCGAATCGGTGCAGGGAGGTTTCGTGAGCCTGTCTGTATCCTTCTCCGCCCCCTCCGAATCGAGTCGGTTCGACAGCCCGGACATTTATAACGTATACTTAGTCGGACGGCGGGTTTCAGGCCCGTCGGGAGGCTTTCGGTTGGTTGCGAAGGAGGGGACCACGGTCCTATAACCGGCAACGGGAGGCACCTGTGCTGCCGGCTGCGCGACGACCGGGAGGATTGCGATGAGGGCCGCGGGAGGCATTTTGGCGGCCGAGCCCGGAGCATCGGAGGATTTGGGTTTCATTTACCCAGACCGGGACTATAATCATCACATTCCAATGTCCAGGGGATCGAGCGATGAAGAAGGCCTTGGCGGTAGCAGTGTTGGTCATGGTGGTTGGGGCAGGGTGCCAGTCGGCGAGCCGGACCAGGCAGTTCGAGCAGTTCGGCAAGGCGTACTACCTCGACGGTGCGGGCAATCTGGGGTTCGGACACGAGACGGTCGTGCAGGGACTTCGGCAGGCCGGGTTCGGCGGCGACGTCGAGAACATCATCTGGACGACATTCACGGGTCCGCTGGGCGACCAGCTCATCCGGGTCAACGCCCGGCTTCGGGCCAAGGACCTGACCCGCAAGATTGTGGAGTACAAGCAGCGGTATCCCGACGCGCCGGTCTACGTGATCGGGCTTTCGGCGGGAACCGGCGTGGCGACCTGGGCCGTCGAGAGCCTGCCCGACGCGATGCAGATCGATACGATGGTGCTGCTGGGCAGCAGCCTCTCGAGCGGCTACGACATGAGCAAGGCCCTCACGCACGTGAGGGACAAGGTGCACGTGATCTACTCGCCTCGCGACGCGGTGCTGACCGGGTTTATTCCGGTGACCGGGACGATCGACGGTCAGTACCTCGTGGAGCCGGCGGGATTGGTGGGGATGCGGGCGCCGGGCGGGGCTTCGTCCGAGGCCCAGGCCCTCTACAGCGAGAAGATCAACAACATTCCGTGGTGCCCGGCGTTCGAGCGGTTGGACTATGCCGGCGGCCACACGGACGGGACGAGTTTCCGGTTCGTGCGGCACTACATCGGTCCGAAGCTGCTGAACGTCGGGCATACCGCCTCAGCCGCGACGACGCAACCGGCTGGTTCCGTGATCGCGATCGCGCGGGCTGAGGAGTGAACAGATTTGCATCAAGTGGATTGGGTCTCCACATGGGGCGCCGCCGGCACAACCGGCGGCGCTTTTTTTGTATGCGGGACGGGTGGATCTCGCGTGGCGGCGGTTCGAAGTCTTCTTACAGGCCGTTGCCGGGACCGCGTTTGGCCTGATTGATGGCCCGTCGGACCATTTCGTGGACCTCAAGAGGCGAGTTGATGTTGATCCACGCGGCTTCGATGGTGCCGGTGCCGGCGGTGGCGAACTGGATGGTGCCAAGGCCGAAAAACCGTTCGTGGATGGCCAGGGTCATGAAGGTGTTCTGAATGCGGGTCAGTCCGCATTCGAAGACGTCGACGTTGAAGACGCCCTTGATCCGCATGACGCGCCGGTTGGTCAGGACGTAGAGGCGGCTGAGCCATTGCAGGAAGGCGACGGTCACCTGGATGACGATCAGGGCCGCGGCGACCTGGCAGACCGGACGGCGGGCCAGCCTGATGCCCGTGTAGGGTTCGACGAGAGACAGCAACAGCAACCCGCCCAGCACGAGCAGCACCATCTTGACCGATGAGAACAGGATGAACCACAGCGACGGTTTGACGGCGAGGATCACGATCTCGCCCTCATCGAGCAGCCGTTCGGGCACCACGCCGACCAGGGTCGCGACGGGCGGAGCCTGGGCCGCTCCCTGAGCGCTGGCCGCCGGTTCCATCGCCGGCGTGTCGTTGCTGTGATTGACGTGGTCAGCCTTCATGCTCTGCGCTTTCCAGCACGGCGATGCCCGGATAGTTGCGGAAGAGCCCGTCGTAGTCCAAGCCGTAGCCGATCACGAACTCGTTGGGCACACGAAATCCGACGAAATCGGCCTCGATCGCCCGCGGGTCCGGAATATCCTTTTCCAGCAACACGCACGTTCGGACCGACCGCGGCGACCGCGAACGGATCCGCTCGGTCACCTTAGCCAGCGTCCCGCCGGTGTCGAGGATGTCGTCGATCACCAGGACGTGCTTGTCCGTGATGTCGATCCGCAGGTCGTAATCGAGTTGCGGGCCGACCGCTTTGGTCGCTACGCCCGGATAGTTGGTGACGATCATGATGCCCATGCGGATGGGCCGACGGATGGCCCGGACCAGGTCGGCCAGGAACACCATGGCGCCGGTCATGATGGCGACGATCACCAGTTCGTCCTGTCCCTGCCCGGTGTAGGTCTCGGCGATCTGGGCGGCGAGGTCATTGATGCGCCGGTCGATCCGGTCGGGGTCGATCAGCACGCAGCCGGGCCGCACGCGCCGCCCCTGGCTGTCGATGGCTTGGAACGCCTGCTCGATGGAGGATGGCGAATCGACCATCTGGTCTCCGGTTTCGATTGGTCCGTTCATCCGTGCGCTTGTCGTTTCCGCCTTACGCTTATTATACTCGGCCGATCCGTTGCGTGCATGGATTTATATTTCCGGTCGCGAGCGGGCGGCAGTAGAATGACCCGCCAGACCCTCGATGCAAGGAGACGGCTGATGGCTGAGACGCTGACGGTTGAACGAGCCGCCAAGAGCGACTTCGACGAGTTGATGGACATGTTGCTGGTCTGTTTTCAGAGCAAGACGCCGGACCACGCCCGTTTCGAGGAGTTGTACCCGGACCTCTATCGCCCGACCGATCGGGACATGTCGCACAACTATGTGGTTCGGCTTGGCGGCCGGATCGCCGGATGCGTGGGCGTTTTTCCGATTTCCGTTTCGATCTGCGATCAGCCGGTGGTTGTCAGGGGTATCGGCGGCGTCAGCGCGTTACCGGACCTTCGCGGGCGTGGACTGATGGCCACACTGATGGACCGGGCGACGGCCGACATGGTCGCGGACGGGATGGCGTTGAGTTGGCTGGGCGGCGACCGTCGGCGGTACATGACGTGGGGCTATGAGGTGACCGCGTGCGGTTTCCACTTCGGCTTGGGCAGCCGCGCTCCGGGCTACCAAAATCTCCAGGGCAAGGCTTCCAACGTTCGCACCGCCGATCTCGAAAGCGATGAGGACTGGGATCTGCTCTGGCGGCAGGCGGCCAGGAATCCCAAGCTGGCCGTCGCCGGTCGCGAGACGCTGCGACTCAAGTACCAGCGGCTGCACCAGACCGTCTACGTCGCCGGCGGGCCCGATGAGGGCGGGCATATCGTCATGAAAGAGACTCCCGGTTCGGCTCTTTTGACTGCGTGGGCCGGCGAGCCCGAAGCGGTGGGCGGCCTTGTCGTTCACTGGATGGAGAACCATGACCTGCGGGACGTGGCGGTCGATCTGCCTTGGTATCCGGATTGTTACTGCCCTGTATTCAAGCAACTCATGTGCGGCTACAGCATGTCCTATTCCGGGAGCCTGGCGGTGGTGGACCTTGCCCGTCTGCTGGAGACGTACAAACCGCATCTGGACCAGCGTGTGGCCGAGTTCGGGCTGAAGGGTTCGGTCCGCTTGGCGGCGGGTTCCATCGGCGCCATCCCGCGTCAGGAAGTTGCGCTTGAAGCCGACGGGCGTGA
>JAAYCJ010000053.1 GCA_012729815.1 Phycisphaerae bacterium
GGCCTGCATGGTTCGTTCGTTTCTACGGTGATGGATAGTATGGGAAGAGATCGGTATTGGGGGTGGCGGCGATGATCTGGTCCGCGCGCCAGGAATAGACGAAGTCGTGGCCCATGGTGGTTTCGCAGGTTTGGCGCGTGGGCAAGGCATAGGTCAGGGCGATCGGGCTGGGTTTCGGTCCGGCGGGCACGAAGGCGTATCGGCCCAGCATGATCGGGCGTACCGGCGAACCGTCGGCTGAGAGGCGCACCGAATCCGCGGGCGTCCACGCGGGGATGCGAACCAGGACATTGCGGTTCGTCTTTGGTGTGATGACCACGGTGGCTGCTTTTGCCCGCTGCGAGGAGATTTTCACGCGATCGTCCTCGTAGTCGAAGTGCAGGTGTACAGCCAGGCCGGCTCGGGTGTCTTGGACCACATTGGCGTACACCTCGGTCAGCCCATGCAGCACGGAGGCGGTGACATCGGTATAGACGTAGCTCGCGCTATTGGGATATTCGATGCCGCATCCGTATCCGCCGATCATGCGTTCGCGCAGATTCCGGTAGTCCTCCCGTCCAAGGGCGGTGGAGTTGGCTTTGACCTGGACGGTCTGGTCGCCGTTATCGGCCTTCGCGAATTCCTCGATGGGAGTCAGTTCGGGTGTCTCTGTTATCTGCGACGGCAGGATTCGGCTGCGCAGCCATCGTTCGGTGTCGTCGAAGTATTCCGGGTAGCCGTTCAAGGCCAGGTGCATCGCGATTTCGGCGGCGTCCATCGTCGAGGCGACCTCGCTCAGGCAGTCCTGGAGGAAATCATGAGACGCAAAGCCGGACTCCTTGACGACGCGGGTGCGGATGGAGACACGGTACGTGGCCTCGATCGCGTCCACAAAGCGTCGCTGGCCCGTCATCAGGCCGAACAACAGGAGGCCTTTGATCGTGTTGAGGTACGAGTGGGTGTGCGTCGGGTGGATCTCGAAATTGATCGTCCCGTCGGCGCGGGTCGAATGGGCAAGATGGAACTCGGCGAGGAGATTCAGAAGCTCCATCGCCTCCGCCTGGCCCGTCTGGCGGTAGTAATGCACCAGGCCCTCAATCATCCGGCCGTCGCAGCCGACGTTCGGGTCGAATTCGCTGAAGATACGACCGCGATAGGGGAGGCGCTCGAGCGTCTCGCGGCCGTTCATTTCCGCCAGTTTCTCGTGGTAGTCGATCTTGCGGAAGTCCCATGCGCCGGTCGGCTGACGGATCGCCAGGAGTTTTTGGAGCATCCGTCGTCCGGTATCGGCGGCCCAGTCGCCGTTGCGGTACTGGACCATGGCCCCCAAGGCGAGCATGTTTTCGCGGAAGGAGTGCGGATAGAACGTGGGCGCGACGCCCTCCAGATCCATCGGCACCAGGCACAGGCCGTCGGAGTTGTCGAAGAATCGCCTGAAGTTCGCCAGCATGCGCGATTCGACGTCTTTGGCGACGGCAAAGCCCGTGGCGGCTTGGAGGCGGAGCATGGCGTCCCACCAGCGGTTCAGGTTGTGGCACGGGACGTGGAAGGTGATCCTGACGCGATGGTCGTTTCCGGCAATCACCTGGAACGTCGGCAGATGGTGCTTGGTGGGGAGCGTGCAGTTCAGCAGGTTTTGGCCGGCCAGCTCGAGGGAGCGTCTGAGGTTCACGAGTATTTCCTTTGTATCAGAAGCTCTTGAGTTGAATGTGATTTACGAAACGGTCTTTGCGTTGCAGGGCTGATGATCCTGCAGTTCGAGGAGCATTCTGGTTTGATGTTCCTTATTCGTCAAGGGGTCGGCGTACTGCCGTATGGGATTATCGTTCACCTCGGGTGAAAGGGGCCGTGCCCTTGCGGGGCGACAGTCTTTCCGCCGCCCCTTCGGGACCAGGGGCTTTCGCCCCTGGCTACGTGCCTGCCGCCCCTTCGGGGCTGATGGGCGGGGGGCGTTTGATACCCAGGGGCAGGCACAAGGCCTGCCCGTACGAAAAATCGGTTGTGGGTTGAAGAAGGCTGGAGAGATGCTATAATCTCGGGAGTGGCGACGGATTGTTAACAGTTAACAATTTGATCGGAAGCGTGTAATTCGGCGAGATTTCTCGAACCCGAACAGGCAGGTTCCCATCATGACCCCATCCCCCCTCTCTATTTCGCGGCCGGTGTTGTCTTCATCTGCGTTGGCGTATCGGATCGGGTTGGCGCGTCAGCGTACGGCTCTGCATCCGATGGACCGGCTGGATTTCATTTTGATGGATCTGGAGCGGCCGGACCTATCGAGTCGGCACGCGCACTGGTGCACGGGGGATTTGTCGGGTCGGACGCTGGAGTTTCTGTCGGCGGCTGAGGGGATGGACGGTCGGCGGGACGAGCGGCTGGTGGAGCTTTTCGAGCGGATATTGCGTCAGCGTCGGCCGTCGGGTCTGATCGGTCGGTACGCGGCGCACTGGGAGGCGAAGACGACGGCGCCGGAGGAGCATCTGTGGAGCGCCAGCCATCGGCTGTTTCCGGGCTTGATCCGCTATTTCGATCTGACGAACGATTGGCGGGCGTTGGAGGCGGCGGCGGGTCTGGGCGACTGGCTGTTGAGCCGCAAGGACGAGTGGGTCAAGGCGCACGGGGATTTTGAGGGGTGTCTAATCATTTTCTGGGTGACCGAGCCGCTGGCGGGCTTGTATCGGCTGACGGGGCGGAGGGAGTATCTGGATTTTGCCGCGATGATCGGTTCGGGGATCAAGACGCTGGAGAATCAGCATTCGCATGGGTTCATGTGCACGATGCGCGGCTTGCAGCTTGCGGCGTTGTACACGGGCGACATGTCGTGGAACGAAAAGCCGGAGTACTTCCGGCGGATGATTATTGACGAGCAGATTCAGAAGGCCGACGGCTGCGTGAGCGAGTGTTTTCCGCGGAGTTTTCGGAATGAGGGGTGTTCGATCGCGGATTGGGTGATGATGAACCTGTACGCCGGGCTGCTGAACGGGGAGGACGAGCCGTACGCGGTGGCCCAGAACAGCTTGTGGAATGCGCTGTTCCTGAATCAGTTCGCCACGGGCGGGTTCGGGCATCGGGACCTTTCGCCGGTGGGGTATTTGATGGGTCCGATGAATGAGTGCTGGTGGTGCTGCACGGAGCACGGCGGGTTGGCGATGACGGAGTACGGTCGGCACGCGGTGACGCGGCGGGGCGAGACGGTGTGGGTGAATTTGCTGACGCCGGGGCGTTTTGCACTGCCGGGCGATGACGGGCGGGAGATTGTCGTGACGGTGAGCACGTCGTTCCCCGCCGGCGGCGAGGCGACGATCACAGCCAGCGGGCTGGCGGAGGGGATGGCGCTAAAGGTTCGCGTGCCGGAGACGATCTGGGATGCGCGGGTGGAGGAGCAGCGGTCGGCGGGCGAGTTGACGGTGCGGATCGCCGGGCGAGTGGGCCACTGGCTGCAGGAGTACCAGGACAAGGTGGTGCTGCGGTACGGTCCGGTGGTGCTGGCCCCGATGACGTACTATTGGAACGTGGAGGGCAAGACGCTGGAGGAGGGGAGTACGGTGCCGGCGGAGTACGTACCGGCGTCGCTGCCGAAGGGTTTGCCGCGGTTGGAGGTTGAGGCGGATGCGGCGGGACGGGTGGCGGTTTCGGGCGATCCGGTTCCGGACTGGTCGTTCTGGGAGTTGGGACCGACGGCGCCGCTGAGCGTGGAAGGGGCGTCGGCGAACGTGCCGGTGGAGTTTCCGGACGGGACGAAGCAGACGTTGTGGTTTTCGCCGCTGTGTCACGCGACGTCGTCGATCAGCTACGCGGACGTGCCGATTCTTTTCCGGAAGTGAGGGTGCGATGGGCCGGGTGGAGGCGGAGAGTTTCGGAGCTATCTGAGATTTGACGAGTTGAAGGTCGTGGTGCGTTCAGCGAACGCCCTTAAAGGAGCAATGCGATGGCGAAGCCGTTCGAGCAGAAAGACAATTTGTTCATGACGTGCGCGATTCACCTGATTCCGATGCCGAAGTGGACGATGTGGCGCGATCCGCCGTGCTGCCACGGACTGGCGGAGGCGGTGGAGAAGATGGACCGGTTCTGCCATCGGATCTACAAGGTTCCGGTCACGTGGATGTGTTCGTACGCGGGTCTGCAGCAGCACGCTGAGCAGCTCAAGCGTTTTGTCCACGAGTACGGCGACGAGGTGACGATCATGGAGGGCGGGATTGCGTCCCGCGCGGTGCTGGACAACCAGCCGGAGGTGTACCAGGGCTGGGTGGAGGATTGCGGGCTCAAGCGTCCGGGCGAGGATTTTCAGTCGAAGGAGGCGGAGGCGGTGGGAGCCCGGGCGTTCCACGACATGGACTACGATGAGCAGAAGGTCTGCCTTTCGTATCTGAAGGACTACTTCGACCGAACGATCGGAGTTCCCACGCGGACGCTTTCGACGCCGTGCACGAACGCCGACACGATCCGGATCATGATGGAACTGGGGATGGACGTGTCGTGGGGGTATTGCTGGAACTACTTCTGCGAGGGGATGAACCACAAGGGTTCGGTGCCGTACCCGTTCTACATCAGTCCGAAGAACCACTCGGTGCCGGACCCGGCGCCGGGGCAGAAGCGGGTGCTGGGGCTGCACTGGGGGATGTCGTCGGCTGCGATCTACAACCGGGCGGAGGTGCACTCGAAGCACGGCGGTCCGGGGTTCTGCAGCAATCCGCTGGAGCTGGCGAATCGCAGCGAAGGATTGGAGAAGTACGACCTGCACCGCAAGCTCATTCGCGAGGCGGTGTCGTGGGCGCAGTGGAACCCGTACGGCCATCTGCCGCTGCAGCTTGAGGCGATCTGGCTGTCGGAGGACGAGATTTCGCCGGAGCTGCACGACATGTATCCGACGTTCAACTCGGCGAACACCGAGGTGCTGTATACGCAGATCGAGGAGTGTTTGCGTTGCGGGGCCAAGCCGGTGACGTTCGCGGGCTTCGCGGACTGGCATCGGGCGCATGTGGGCGATACGGCGGAGATGGTTCAGCACCACGAGGATCCGCTGCCGGAGGTCCGCAACCGGGGCAAGGACGCCCACGTGCCACCGCTGGTGCTCTACGGGTCGTCGAAGCGGCAGTTCTGGTTCGACCGCGGGCGCGGGTTCAACTACGTGCGGCGGTATTCGTACACGCCGGTGGTGCCGGAGGAGCAGATCGTCAATGAGTATCCGTTCGACTCCGAGCCGCGGGTGTATTTGCGGATCAAGCATTCGGCCAACGTTCGGACGGGCCTGGTGATCCGGCCGGAGGGCGTGCACTACGAGCTGTCGCAGTTCGACCTGACCGCCTACGACGGCGATCCGGACTACGCAGCCATCCTGTGGCACGCGAACATTCCGTCGTACGTGAAGGACGAGGATATCACGATCGGCGGCGCGTTGAAGGGGTTCAAGACGATTCGGCCGAAGAACCTGGCGATCTTGTTCGCGGAGCTGGCCAAGGGCGAGAATTCGATCGTGTTCCGGTCGGACCTGCCGGGCAAGCACGTGCGGATCGTCTCGGCTGAGACGGTGGGCAAGCGGTTTGAGGTGTGGATCGAGAACGACGCGGATGAGGCGTACCTCAACAGCATCGAGTTTGCCATGCCGACGGGGCTTCGGATCGGCGGGTTCTGGTGGGACGGGCACTACAGCCGGACGATTTTCCGGTACGGCTGGGGCCACTACTCGCGCGAGGACGGCAAGTTCTGGCTGGCTTCGTACTATCCGGTGCAACTGAAGATCAATCGCGGGTTGACGCGGATGAGCGTGGAGTTGCTGTAGCGCACGTTGGAGCATGACCATGATGACGGGCGAAAGCGGGTTCGTGGACGTGTGTGCGCACGGCGCGGGCCGCGGCGGGCTGGACACGCGGGCGGTCCAGTCGGCGATCGACGCGTGCGCGGGTCGCGGCGGCGGGACGGTGTACGTTCCGCCGGGCCGGTACGTGTGCGGAACGATCCGGCTGGCCAGTTTCGTGACGCTGCACCTGGAGGCCGGCGCGGTGCTCGAGGGCAGCACCTCGCCGGGCGATTACGAGGGCGGCGAAGGCGGATATCTGATCTACGGCGAGGATCTTGACGGTGCGGCGCTGACCGGTCGCGGGACGATCGACGGGCGGGGTCCGTCGTGGTGGACGTCGGAGATGATCAACGCGACGGCGCTGCGGCCGAAGGCGGCGCGGCCGCGGGCGCTGGTGTACCTGGTCAACTGCCGCAACACGGTGGTGCGGGACGTGAGTCTGGTCGATTCGCCGTTCTTTACGCTGTGGATGCTGGGCGGCGAGGGCGCGGCGATCGACGGGGTGCGGATCGCCAACCCGCGCAACGGCCCGAACACGGACGGCATCGACGTGGACTGCTGCCGCGACGTGACGATTTCCAACTGCCGGATCGACGCGGGCGACGACTGCATCGCGCTCAAGAGCAACGCGAAGTGGCTGGGACGGCGGCAGGCGTGCGAGAACGTGGTGGTCAGCAACTGTGTGCTCTCGTCGAGCACGTGTGCGGTGCGGGTGGGTTACGAGGGCGACGCGCCGATCCGGAACTGCGCGTTTTCGAACCTGGCGATCACGGACACGCACATCGGGATCGATCTGGTTTCGATCCTGCCCGCCGATGAGCAGGCGGCGCGGTACATCCAGGAGGGCGTGGAGATCGAGAATGTCGCGTTTTCCAACGTCGTGATGGACCGGGCGCAGCGGCCGATCTTCGCGTGGGTGGGCAACGAGACGGGCGGGCCGATGCGTGGCCTGATCGCCGACGTGGCGATCCGCGGCCTGACCGCGCGGGCGGCCGGCAGCAGTTACATCGGCGGGTTGGCCGGCAATCCGATCCGCGGCTTTCGGCTTAGCGACGTGAGGATTGAGGTGCACGGGACGATCGAGTCGGCGGATGTCGCGGTTCCGGATGTCTGGGGTTCCCAGCCGGTTCCGTTTGGGCTATACTGCCGACACGTCGAAGGGCTGACCCTCGGCGAGGTGAAGGTTGACATGGCCTCGGCCCGCGGGCCGTGGCGGGGCGATGTCCACTGTGAACATGTGAATACCGAGTAGCGTGGGCGATGCCCGCCGCCAACGCGGGTCGTACACAAGGATTATTTTCATGAACGTGTCATCTGGGAATACGACGGGATCGAAGGTGGATTTTGCTTATTCGTTCGGGACGCCGCACCGGCTGACGGTGTGCCGGCCGGATGGTCCGGACAAGACGCTGTTGGACGCCAAGGCGGGCGAGCTGCGGATGGCGTGGAGCTACCACCGGATGGCGGATTACGAGGCGGCGACGTTCGTGGCTCCGCCGACGACGTGGGAGTTGTGGATCAAGACGGAGATCGACGGGCAGGCGGTTCCGAGCAGCACGTGGCGGCGGCTTGAGGGCGATCTGCCGGTGCTGGAGAATTGTTACGGCGATTCTCGCGGGCGGATTCGGCTGACGGTCGCGGGCGGCGAGACGGCGGCGGTGACTCGGATCGAGGTCACGAACACCGGCGATCGGCTGCACCGGTTCGTGGTCAACTGCGATTCGAGCTACACGTGGGCCAACGGGGTGAACCTGGCCTGGCTGGGCGAGATGGAGTTCGTGGATTCGATCATCTCCGGCTGGAAGGACCGGTCGGATCGGGTGCTGGTGGTGGGATTGGGCGCGCAGGAGTACGTGGCGCACAAGGCGGGGATCGGGATGGTCTGGACGCTGGCGGCCGGGCAGAGCGCGGTGGGCTGGCTGGTGCGGCCGTACAAGGCGTACAAAGCCGATCTGCCGGCGCTGCGGCAGGGCGACTGGGCGGGCCAGCTCGAGGCGGCGATCCGCGAGTGGCGCGAGCGGCTGGATCGGGCGGTTCCGATGCACATTCCCGATCCGCGGGTGGGCGAGGCGGTGCGGGCGAGCCTGGCGGACCTGTTCGTGATGCGCGAGCCGACGCTCACCGGACAGATCGCGGGCATGGCGGGCACGGAGGTGTACCGGGCGGCCAACAACGCGGAGCCGGCGGTGATGGCGATCTGTCTGGATCAGTTCGGCTATCCGGGCGAAGCGGAGGACGGCTACGAGTTCTGTCTGGAGCAGCAGGGCGCCAACGGCGACTGGGCCGATCCGGAAGGGTGGAGTGCCTACTGGTGGTCGAGCTCGGGATTCAAGTCGTGGGCGGTGATCGAGCACTACAAGCTGACGGGCGATCGGGCATACCTGGAGCGGCAGTATCCGCGGCTGCTGGCGTCGAGCCGGTTTCTGCACGCCCAGCGTCAGCGGACGCGGAAGCTGGCGGATGGCCGGCGTCCGCTGACCTACGGTTTGATGCCGAAGGGCGCGGGCGATTGCGGG
This sequence comes from Phycisphaerae bacterium, assembly GCA_012729815.1. Lineage (NCBI taxonomy): Bacteria > Pseudomonadati > Planctomycetota > Phycisphaerae > Phycisphaerae bacterium. The sequence goes on from JAAYCJ010000053.1 coordinate 8,293, forward strand.
CTGTTCGACGATGACGATTTCTATGGCGTGTTCTATCCGCACAATTTCTGGGCGACCTATGCCGACCAGGTGGCGGCGGAGGTGGCAGCCATTCTCGATAGGCCGGAGCGGAAGGAACTGGAAAGCAACTATCAGCAGGCGCTGGACGATCTGCTGATGTCGCTGGCGGACGGGGCGATCGAGGAGGACGGCTACCGGTGGATTCCCGCGGCGCCGGGCAAGACGTCGGGCAGCCGGTGGGGGGCGCTGAACGCGCTGTTTCCATGCCGGCTGCTGCCGGCGGATCACGAATTGATCACCGGGACGATCCGCAAGATCGAGTCGCGGATGAGCCCGGGCGGGATTCCGATGCACACCGGATGGCTCGAGGACGGAATGTGGGTGGCGATCACGCTGGACAATCTGGGCCAGGCCCAGCTCGTGCGCGGCGAAGGCGACAAGGTGGCCGAGTACTTCTACGCGGTGCTGAACCACGGCACGCCGCTGTACACCTGGTGCGAGGAGCGCGGTCCGGCGCCGGGCACGGAGACGTGCACGGGCGATCGTCAGCATCTGTTTACGCCGGTGGCGGTGTTGCGGGCGGTGCGGGACATGATGGTGATGGAGGAGGATCAGGGCCTGCACGTGGGCCGCGGCGTACCGCGGAGCTGGCTGGCGTCGGGTCGGGAGGTCGGCGTGGAGCGCGCGCCGACGCACTTTGGTCCGGTCTCCTGGACGATGCGGTTCGACGCGGCGGCAAGCGTGGTGAAGGTGAGCCTGGACGTGCGGCCGGGCAGCGGATCGGCGTGGATTCGGGTTCACGTGCGTCTGCCGGGCGGCCGGCGGGTGGCGCCGTCGGGCAAAGGGACGGTGGCCCAGGACGGTCAGAGCGTACTGATCAAGTCGCCGGCGGGCCGGATGGAGTTCGAGCTGGCGGTCGGCGAATAGGACGTATCGGCGCAGGCGGCTACGGGAGGCGTTGCGGTTCGACGAAGAGCGGGGCGTCGGCCGGTTCGGCGTCGAGGTGTTCGTAGAACCGGCGGCACTCGCGGAGTCGTCCGCGCACGGTCCGTCGGCCGGCCAGGTAGCCCCGCTGCGGGGTGACCACGGTGTACTGGTGCTGGCGGCTGTCCTTTTCGGCGTAGATGACGACCCAGTCGGTGATGCGGTCGAGCAGCTTGAGGCGGCCGGTGTCGATGTATTCGAGGATGGAGGCGGCGATGCTGCCGCCGATGCCGGGGATCCGGCGGAGGTTCTCTTCGCCGTCGGTCTCAGCCAGGTCGAGGACCGGGCGGTGCCATGTGCGAACGTTATGGGCGGCTGTGCGATACGCTTCGATGCGGTACTGATTCTCCTCGCGTCCTGCGAGCAGGTCGCCCACCCGGTCGAGCACGTCGGCGATCTCGGCGTTGGTGATCCTTCTGTGGGCCATCGGGTTTTCCTTCATCGCGGGAAAAGCGTGTTGCCCTGACGTTGGTTGCCTACAGAAAGTCTATTCTTCTTTTGTCGGGTTGTCGAATCGCGAGAATGGGTGAAGGCTTGACATGCCGGTCGGATAGGTTTATACTGCCATCCTGGGCTTCGGGGGAATGGCGAGTGCTGACCAGGGGGAACCTGTCTTCCACGTGGCCGCAACGGTCGTGCGGCGCGCCGGGCGGGAGGGATCCCCAAGGAGATGAGAGCCATGGAGTACCGACGATTGGGGAACACGGATATCGAGGTCTCGTGCGTGTGCATGGGCACGTGGGCGACGGTCTCGGGCGGCAGCGACTATTGGGGATCGCAGTCGCACCAGGATTCGCTGACCGCCATCCGCACGAGTCTGGATAGGGGAATCAACTTCTTCGATACGGCGGAGGACTACGGCGAGGGATCGTCGGAGCAGCTTCTGGGCGAGGGGCTGGGCGACCGTCGCCGGGACGCGGTGGTGGCCACGAAGGTCGGGCCCCGGCATTCGCGGCCGGAGCAGATCAAGCGGGCGTGCGAGGAGAGTCTCCAGCGGCTGGGAACCGACTACATCGACCTCTACCAGATTCACTGGCCCAGTCCGGAGGTGGCGGTCGAGGACCAGATCGCCGCGCTGATGGCGCTGCGCGACGAGGGCAAGATTCGGACGCTGGGCGTTTCGAACTTCGGGACCTCGTACCTGCACGACCTGCAGTCCGGGCCGGTGCAGACCAACCAGCTTCCGTACAGCCTGCTGTGGCGGGCGATCGAATTCGAGATCCTGCCGGCTTCGCGCGAGAAGGGCTTGGGGATTCTCGCCTACAGCCCGCTGGCCCAGGGGATTCTGACGGGCAAGTACGAGTCAATGGAGGACGTGCCGGACGGGCGCAAGCAGACGCGGTTTTTCTCCAGCCGGTGGCCCGAGGCGGCCCATGGCGAATCGGGTCAAGAGGAACTGCTGTTCGAGACGGTCGGCCGGGTCCGCGAGTTGTGCCGGTCGGTCGGCGAGCCGATGGACCGGGTCGCCGTCGCGTGGGTGCTGGCCCACGAGGAGGTCGCCGCGGTGATCGTTGGAGCCAGGAACCGTGAGCAGGCCGCCGACAACGCGGAGGCGGCCGGCGTGGATCTGTCGGCGGACTTCCTGCAGCAGCTCGATTCGGCCACGGAGCAACTCAAGGAGTCGCTCGGCCGCAACGGGGACATGTGGCAGCACGAGTCGCGGATGGAGCGGCATCCGGTCCGTGCCTGAGGAGGTGTGGTATGCGCGTCTGGCCGGGAAAACCGTATCCCCTCGGGGCCACCTATGACGGGCGAGGGACCAACTTTTCGCTGTTCACCGAGTCCGCCCAGGCGGTCAAGCTCTGCCTTTTCGACAACGGCGGTCAGGAGACGCAGATCGAGTTGCCGGAAAGCACGGAGCACTGCCGGCACGGCTATCTTCCGGACGTGGCGCCCGGTCAGCGGTACGGCTACCGCGTGCACGGGCCGTACGATCCGGCGTCCGGCCAGCGGGCCAACCCGGCCAAGCTGCTGCTCGATCCGTACGCCAAGGCGATCGAGGGGCAGGTGCAGTGGAACCCCGCGGTCTACGGCCACAACCAGAGCGATCCCGACGGCCCGCCCAATCTGGCCGACAGCGCCCCGTTCATGCCCCGCTGCATCGTGATCAATCCGTATTTCGACTGGCGTCACGACGCGCCTCCCGACGCCACGCTGCACGAAAGCGTCATCTATGAGCTTCACGTCAAGGGTTTCACCATGCGCCACCCGGACGTGCCGCCGGAGCTGCGCGGGACGTACGCCGGGCTGGCCCATCCGGCCGTCATCGACTATCTGACCGATCTGGGCGTGACCGCAGTCGAACTGATGCCCGTCCACGAGTTCATCCACGCCCAGCGCCTGCTGGAGAAGGGCTTGCGCAACTACTGGGGGTACGACACGATCAACTTCTTTGCCCCGCACCACGAGTACGCCTCGCCCGGCCCGCCCGGCCGGCAGGTCCAGCAGTTCAAGCAGATGGTCCTGGCGCTGCACCAGGCGCGGATCGAGGTGATCCTCGACGTGGTCTACACCCACACGCCGGAGGGCAACCACCTGGGTCCGACGCTGGCCTACAAGGGCATCGACAACGTGTCCTACTACCGGCTGGTGACCGACCACCGCGGGCGGTACTACGACACCACGGGCACCGGCAACTCGTTCAACATGAATCACCCGAACGTGCTGCGGATGATCATGGATTCGCTGCGCTACTGGATCACGGAGATGCACGTGGATGGTTTCCGGTTCGATCTGGCGCCGACTTTGGCCCGCGAGCTGCACGAGGTCGACCGGCTTTCGGCCTTCTTCGACATCATCCACCAGGATCCGGTGATCTCGCAGGCCAAGCTGATCGCCGAGCCGTGGGACGTCGGGGACGGCGGCCATCAGGTGGGCAAGTTTCCCGTCCAATGGTGCGAGTGGAACGCGCTGTACCGCGACGACGTGCGGAAGTTCTGGCGCGGCGATCCGGGCACCCGGAGCGAATTCGCCCGGCGTTTTACCGGCAGCGCGGAACTGTACGAAAAGGGCGGCCGGCCGCCGTACGCCAGCGTCAATTTCGTCACCTGCCACGACGGGTACACCCTGCGCGACCTGGTCTCGTACAGCCACGGCCACAACGAGGCCAATCAGGAAGACGATCGGGGGCGCGAGGAGTACAACATTTCCTTCAACTGCGGGCACGAAGGGCACACCGACGACCCCGAGGTGAATATGCGGCGGTCTCGTTATCAGCGGGATTTCCTGGCCACCCTGCTGCTCTCGCAGGGCATGCCGCACATCCTTCACGGCGACGAGATCGGGCGGACCCAGCACGGCAACAACAACGCCTACAGCCAGGACAACGATACGTCGTACGTCGATTGGGAGCATCGCGACTGCGATCTGCACGAGTTCGCGCAGCGGCTGATCGCCCTGCGCCGCGATCATCCCATCTTCCGGCGGTGGCGGTGGATCCGCGGTTCGGGTACGGGTCAGCCCGCGGAGGTCGCCTGGTATCAGCCGAACGGTCAGCCCATGACCGATGAACAGTGGGACCGTCCCGACGACCACGCCCTTCAGATCATGCTGGACGGCAATCACATTCGCGGATTGGACCTGCAGGGCCAGCCGATCTCCGACGACAGCTTCCTCGTCCTGGTCAACGCCCACCATGAGCCGCTGGCGTTTCGAATCATCCCCGGGCCGACCGGCGGGGCGTGGTTCCTCGTGCTCGATACCTCGGATTGGCAACAGGACGACCGCCGAAGCGTCCAGGCCGGCGAGGAGATCACCATGCCCGCCTCGAGCCTCCTGCTCTTTACCGACGGCCAGTAACAGCCCATTGTCTTGTATCGTCGCGGCGGTATACTAGGCCCTTTCTTTGGCAGGAGACTTCAGAACGATGAAAACGCAGACCACCGTCAATTTTGAAGAACCGATGCGTCTGTTCGCCTCGCACGCCGAGGCGCTGGTCGACGAGCGAGGCCGGACATACTTCAACGTGTTCCGCACCGAGCCGGCTGAGGCGGTCTTCGACTGGCCGGATTACGTCGATCTGCCCGCGCGGTACCTGGAGGCGGCGGCCATGATCGAGCCGGTGGTGGGCGGGTTGGTCGAGACGGTCCCGGCGCTGCGGAAGTGGCTCTACGGGTTCGTCGAGGCGGACGGGCTGGCGTACCGGCCCAACGACATGATCGCCAACCACGAAGCCGAACTGTTCGACCAGGCGCGGTACATCCACATGCTGGCCACGTGGGCGATGTACGATCCGGAGGACCGCGAGGTGCGGGAACGCCTGGCCAACGCCTGCCGCGGCTTGATGGGGCGGGCGACCTTTGAGGGCGACTACGCGTATATCAATCGCATTGAGGTGTATTTCGGCGGCACGCTGATCCGGCCGATGATGCAGGCGGCGCTGGTGATGAACCGGCCCGACTGGATCGACTTCGCCGGCAAGCTGACCAAGGGCATTCTCCACCATTCCGAACACTTCGCCGCCGACGGCAGCTTCAAGGGTCATCATCACGGGCATCTGGGCTGCCAGGCGGGCATGCTGGCGTGGGCTCTGGTGACCGGCGATGACCGCGTGCGCGACCGCGTCCGGCAGATCTTCGACTGGTCACGGTCGATCAGCACGTCGTTCGGTTTCGTGCCCGAGGTGGCCCAGCGGCCGGACGACCTGGTGGCCTGCGAGACATGCACGTTGATGGATTACCTGGATGCGGTGCTGCTGCTGGCCCGCCACGTGGACCCGGGATACTGGGATGTGGCGGAAAAGGCGGCCAGGAACCACCTAATGGAGGTCCAGGTTCGCGACGCCTCGTGGCTGGCCCAGACGCCGGAGAAGCCGGACGAGGAGGACATCATCCGCAGCCGCATTCGTCAGCGGGTTTTGGGGTCTTTTGCCGGCTGGAGCGCGCCGCACGCCATGCTGGCCTGCGCCGAGGAACAGCAGCGGTTCACGTGGGTCAAGTCCCAGGAGCTTCAGCCGCGATACTGGGGCAAAGTCCGGGCGATCCAGAACTGCTGCGCGGGGGCGGGCGTCCGCGGGCTGCACCAGGTCTGGAGCAACATCGCCACCTTCGCCGACGGACAACTCAGCGTCAACATGCTGATGGGCAAGCGGGTGCCTGAGGCGCGGATCACCGGCTTTGCCCCCTTCGAGGGACGGGCGACGATCCAGATGCTGCAAGACTGCCGCCTGCGGTTCCGGCCGTCATCCGATCTGCGGCCCGAGCAGGTCAACGTCCGGCTCAACGGCCGGAACGTCCAGACAAAATGGAACGGTCCGTTCGTGGAGATGGGGGCGGTGCGCCGGGGCGACCAGATCGAGGTGGCCTATCCGCTGCCTCAACGGCGGGAGGCGGTTACGATCGGCAACCCCGGATTCCAGAGCTACCGCTTCCAGGCCGACTGGAAGGGCGATACGGTGATCGCCGTCGAGCCCGACCCGAACAACGCGACCACCGGCCATTCGCACGTGATGAACCAGCGGATCCCGGTCTACTACGGCCCCGACGCCCCCGGCCGGCTCTACCAGCGCGACGCCTGGCGAAAGGACCGGACGGATGTGGCCCTCTCCCAGCCGGCGCCGGATGACCGGCGGATCGACTGGTTCAGCCTGAGGTCCAAGCAGTAATCACCGTGCGCCGCAGCGGAGAAGGCTGGACGCGATCATCAGTTGGTATTGCGCAGCACCTCGATCAGCGCTGTCGCCTGAGCGCGGGAGAAGTCCTCCAGCCGTTGGATGTCCGCATCCAGCGGATTACCGGCTTCGATGCTGTCCCTCACGTCGTTCGCCAGGTCGGTCCTTTCCCGGTGCATGGCGGCTTCCAATGCGGCCCAGCGGGTTCTCTGCTGCTTCCATCCCTCCTGCCTGTAGTCAGCGGTGCGCTTGCCCAGGGCATAGGCCGCGCCGTCGACGAGAGGTTTGGGCGTGCGTCGCTGACCCATGAACAGCGGGAACGCCGCCACCCGCGCCGGTAACGACACCCACGCCACCGTCAGAGTTTCCGGGTGGTCCGGGTCGATCTCGACGGTCATTCCCGAAATGGATTGTCCGGTCAGAATGGGCCGTTCCCGCTGGACGTTCTGGAACATCGCGAAATCGACCTGGTCGGCCGCCCGAAGGCTCAGGACGGGCTTTTCCTTGTTGAACCGGCTGAAGTAGGCTTCCTTATCGTGGACCTTCGAGACGACGTGCTGCGCGTTGTTGCAGGCTTCGATGATCACGCCGTCTTTGTCCACGAACAGGAGGTGCTGCCCGTTCACGTCGCCGCCGGCGTAGTAGCCTTTCCTGACGAAATCCTCGAGAATGGCAAGGGCCTCTTTCGAGGACGCGGCCTTCTCAGCCATGTAGCGCAGAATGTCCCCGCCCATCAAGCCGCGGTATTTCGGAGGCGCGTCCGGAAGGACCAGCGTGGAGGAATCCTTCTTCTTCGCGGCGGGGTAGTCGCCCGCGATGGCCAGGCCTTTGTCGTTCACGACCATGGACAGCCCTCTGAGCGAGCCGATATCGGTTACGGCGATGAACTTGTTGACGCCCGGGGTGGCGTTTTCCACAATGACCGCCACCTGGGGACGATCGACGTTGTCGCGGGTCTTGTGGAAGAGAATCGCGCCATCCTTGGCCCGGCTGCGCGGCACGGCGTAGGAGGTGCATTCGATGATGTCGCCGTCGGTCACCGGCGGCGAGAGCTTGTCTTCGGATTCGCTCGCTTTCAGGAACCGCTTTCGCGACACGCTCCCGCAGAAGGCGAGATAGAGGTCCTCATCCAGCCCGACTTCCCTGGCGATGGCGCGGTTCTCCTGGAGCCGATGGGGCGCGATGGTCTCGGTGATGCGATTGTAGACCGCCGCCCGCTCGATGAGCGTTTCCCGGCTGAGGCCCGCTTCCTCCGCCGGGTCGAGGTAGGTGGTCTTCATATCCTGAATGATCGCCTCCTTGTTCATTTTCCCCCAGGTCCGTCCAATGCTCTCCGGATCGCCGGCCAACAAAATCATGTCCGTTTCCTCCGCCAATACCGGCGACGCCGGCAAGATAAAGAACACTATTGTCGCGATAGCGACCCATTTCGAACCGTCGATTCCCGACTTCATACCTGTCCTTTCGTTTGCCTACTCCGTATCCACGCGAACAGCAGTTTTTACCAGGAAAACATCGGCACGTCCAGCCACTGGCCGCCCTGCATGGCGGACTCGTGGGCGACGATTCCCGGGAGGGTGAAATCGCAGGAGCGGATCACGTCGATCTGTGGGTTCCGGTCCTCTTTGATGGCGTTGATGAATTCCCGAATGAGGTGGTATTCCGACGTGCCGTGGCCGCCTTTCTGGGCTTCGGGCGGCGCGGTCTTGTCGTTCACGTAGAAGATGGGCTCGTCTCCCTTCGCTATCGTGTGCGTCTGTGGATCATCGATGAACAACGAATGCCCCGGCCCCTCCTTCTCCTTCGGGATGCGGCTGTTCTCCAGGTGGCCGTGGGTGCCGTAGAGGCAATACCAGACCATGTGCCGGCGGGCGGCGACCTGGCTGCGGAGAATCTTGACGATGGCGCCCTTCTGCGTCTTGAACAGGCCGATCTCGATGTCCAGAAAACCCGGATGGTCGGCGTAATCCGGACACTTGTTAAATCCGGTGGTCAGGCCGCACGCCGCGACGACGCGGTCGTCCATGAGGGTCAGCAGCGGACCGAGGGTGTGGGCGCAGTACCAGATCGGAGGCCGTTCGTGCCGCCAACGGTATTGCCCGGTGTCAGGGTCTCTCAGGAGCTGGATGATCTCGTGGATGTACTCCCCTTCGGCATAGTAGATTTTGCCGAGCTTGCCTTCGTCGATCATCCGCTTCCACTGGATGACGTAGTCGAAGTAGGTGTAGTTTTCGGCCATCATGTACTTCATGCCGGACTTCTTCACCGCGTCGACGACCTCGCGGCATTCCTCGACGGTGTAGGCCATCGTCTGCTCGCACAGGACGTGGCGGCCGCTCTGAAGGGCCTTGACGGTGTGTTCGGTGTGCATCGGGATGGGCGTGGCGATCATGACGGCGTCCATCCCGGCATCGAGAAAACCGTCGTAATCGGTGAAGCACTGCCGCTCGTTGATGGCGAATCCGTCGGCCACCGCGTCGATTCGCGATTCGTCGACGTCGCAGAGGGCGGAGACTTCCACGTCCGGATGGGCGGCAAATACGTTCAGAAAGCCCTTGCCGCGGGACAGGCCAACCAGTCCGATCTTGAGTTTCTTCATATCCACCTCACCAGGGAAATGAACCTTGCTCAACGGCTATTTCCATTCTAGCTTGTAACGAAACGCCCGGAAGAGTAGACTTCTGCTAAGGGCTGCATTGTTTTGCTTGTGGCTTGCGAGCTATGACGAAGAAGGAAACGCATTCGCGGCAGGAGCAGGCGATCCTCGTCGCGCGGGCGATGGCGTCGCCTCCGACGATCGATCGGTTGGACGTCCTGATGCATTCCGACTTCAACGGCAATCGGCTGCATTTCTCCGGCACCGATGAGTTGATCCACATTCAGCAGGGGCAGGCCCAGATCGTCGTCGGCCGAAAGCGATTTCTGCTGGGGCCTCGCGACACGATCGTTCTGCCGCATCGGACCCGGCATCGGGACCTGAGGTACGGGAATCAGCCCTGCCGGTTCCAGTACATCTTCTTTCACTGGCCGGCCGGGCGAGGGCTCCTGGAGTCGATGTCGGCGGAGACGCTGCTGAAGCTGCCGTCGGGGGAGAAGCATCACGTCCACCTTCTGATTTCCGAGTTCGAGCGTGAGTATGTTTCGACCTCGCCGGCTGCCGAGTACAGGATGCAGATGCTTCTGATGGAATCGCTGCTGGCGATCCTGCGGTTTTCGACGCCGATATCGGATGCGTCCGACGCGAACGCCGGGGCGGCGGTGGCGGAAGTCCGGCGCAAGCGGCTCGCGGAGAAGGTGCGGGCGCATCTGCTGGAGAACTACTGCGAGACGGTCAGTCTGGTGGACCTCGCCAAGCGGCACGAGACGAGCACGTTTCATCTGTCGCGGACGTTTTCGCAGGAGTACGGCGTTTCGATCACCGACATGCTGGCGACGATTCGAATGGAACGCGCCAAGGAAATGCTGCGTGAAAACAGGCTCAGCGTCAAGGAAATCGCCGCCAGGACGGGATACAGCGCCTCGAATTACTTCTCTCGCTGCTTCAAGCGGCTCTGTGGGATGAGCCCGAGTGAATATCAGTTGATGGTGTGCAGGTCCAGACCCGCCAAAGGCGGGAACGACCCAGGAACCGGTCGCGGACATCGGCGGGGACCCACACGATAGGACGTCCGATGGGGGATGTTTTCACCGCCGTTGGAGGCCGTCGGCTGGGACGTTCTCGAGGATGCGGCGGGTCGTGCCCCAGAGGGCCGAATACGGGAACCAGAATTACGCGAAAACAAGCCTATTGACTCCGAATATTGCGCGTGCTATACTGGCGTCTAGTCGCTATTGCGCGTGCAATAGGCGCATTGAACGCAAGGTGAGAACCGGCCATGGAGCAGACCAGGGTATCCAAGAAGCCGACCGTGGTGGAGGTGGCCCGCCGGGCAAGGGTCTCGAGGGCGGCGGTGTACGCCGTCCTGAACGCGGACCGGCCGACCAACATCGGGATCAGCGACGAGAAGCGCCGGCGGGTCCTGGAGGCGGCGCGGGAACTGGGCTACGTGCGAAACGAGCTGGCCCGGTCGTTGGTAACGGGCCGGACGCACACCATCGGGGTGCTGGTGCACACGCTCAAGACCCACTTCTACACCGATTTCTTCACGTACATGGACGATGCCTGTCACGCCGACGGCTATTCGGTGTTCGTCAGTTCCAGCGAGTTCGATGGCGCCCGCGAGCGGCGGAACCTCGAGGCATATCTGGCCAAGCGGGTGGACGCGGTGGCGATCGCCCGCGGTCAGCCCGGCAACAACGACGACGTGTTACAACGGCTGATCTCGCAAGGGGTTGTGGTGGTGATCCTGGGCGAGGTGGACGTGCCGGACCTGCCGTATCCGGTGGTCGGGTTTGATGAGGGCCGGGTCGGCGACCTGACGGCTGAGCACCTGCGGTCTTTGGGGCATCGGCGGGTCCTGTACCTCAGCGCTGGCCGGACGCGGGACAACAGCCTGCGGATTCACAGCATCCGGGCCGAGCGGTTCGCCCAGGCGTGGCGGCAGGTGGGCGGCGAGGGGCTCGAGCGGTTCGATACAGCCGATCCGGTTCACGGCGGGATGGAGTTGGCTGAGGCGCTGGCGAAGATGCCCGAGGGCCGACGGCCGACGGCGGTGGCGTGCAGCACGGACCGGCTGGCGATCAGCCTGGTTTCGTCGCTACGGATGCATCGGCTGCGTGTGCCGCGGGACATTTCGGTGATCGGCTGTGATGACATCGACGCGGCGGCTGAGTGCACGGTGCCTCTGACCACAGTTCGCCTGCCGACGGACCGGATGGCTGAAGGTGCGTGGCGGCTGATCAAGGGCAAGCTCGGTTCGGAACCGGCCGATTCCGAAAGCGGTTCCGAACGGCTGATCATCCAGCCGGAGCTGGTGATCCGGGAGTCGACAGAGAAGGCGAGGAATTGCTGATTTCCGATTGTTGATGGCTGATTTGAGGAAGGCATGAACATGAACGGGTTGGCGGCTCCTTCACATTCGAAATCGTTTACGCTGATTGAGCTGTTGGTGGTCGTGGCGATCATCGCGGTGCTGGTGGCGATCCTGCTGCCGGCGCTGAGCGCGGCGCGGGAAAGCGCCCAGCGGGTGCGGTGCCTGGCGAATCTGCGGCAGCTCGGCGTGGGTGCGGTGATGTGGGCGGGCGAGACGAACGGGGACATCGGCGGACTGCCCGGGCGGGTGCACATTCCGCCGCGATGGGACGAAATCTACCTCGCCACGATCTTCGGCCGGCCGGCGGCGGTCGATCAGCTTCGCGACTGCGCGGCGATCCTGCGGTGCCCGAGCGATCCATACCCGCGGCCGGCCGGCGAGGTGGCCCGGTCGTTCGCGACCAGCCCGTACGTGATCAACTACAACGGCGAGTATCCGTGCCCGCAGCCGGCCTACACGAGCATCAAGGTGGACCAGGTTCCCCAGCCGTCGGAAACCACGCTGCTCTCGGAATTCTGGAAGGACAACATCTTCGGCGGCGGCGTGTGGTTCACCGCGCATTACTTTCCTCTGCCCGGATCGCTCTACGGCCACAGCGGGCCGTACCACGCGACGGGCGGCAACCTGCTGATGATCGACGGCCACTCGGAGTGGTTCGACGCGATGACGGACATCGCACGCTATTACCGGATGTACGAAATCACCAAGTAGGTCTCGTTGGAGAGCTTGAATGGTGCGTTTATTCTCAGCGGTTCTGGGTGTTGCGGTGCTCCTGGCGGCAGGCGCCGATGCCGCGACGGTGGAGCTCAAGCCGGTCGGCGCGGCTGGGCTGTTGCCTAACGACTACGTGCAGGCGGACAACCCGATCGGCGGGTACGTGCCGGACCAGGGCGAGTGGCGGATGGTGGTGGAGTTCGATCTCGGCGCGGTCAAGGATATCGCGGTCGATAAGGCGGTGCTGCTGTTCGACTCTCAGCCGCTGTTTACGCCCGCGGCGACGCTTGATGCGGCGGTGATTCCCGGCAGTGGCGACGTTGAAGGGGTTGACTACGATTCAGCGGCGAAGCAGCCGCTGGGCCGGGTGGCCGGTCCGAGTCAAGGGTCCGAGTCGCTTGCCTGCCGGGTGGACCTGACCGAGGCGGTGCGAAAGACGCTGGGCGGCGGCGGTCAATATCTGGCCATACGGTTCTACCGCGCGGATGTCGATCCGCGGAATCCGGCGGCGGGGGCGCGAAGCGTGCACAATCCGCGGCTGGTGATCAATCCGCCGCAGCCGACGGGAGGGAGTCTGCTGGTGCGGACGGATGCCGCGATCGCCGATCACGCCGACGCGAACGTCGAGGGAAGCCTGGCTTGGGCGGTCGGGCAGTTGGCCGACGCGGCGGGCACGGTCGAACTGCCGGGCAGCATGACATATGCGATCGGCGGCGACTTGACCGTCCCGTCGAACGTGTGTTTGCGGTTCGGCTGCGGCGCGGTGCTGGCGGTGGCCGAGGGCAAGACGCTGACGATCGACGGCTGCGTCGAGGCTGGGCTGTGGACGATCTTTGCCGGCAAGGGCAAAATTGCGGGCGAGCCGAAGGTCGAGGCGATCCGGCCGCAGTGGTTCGGGGCCAAAGGCGACGGCCAAGCCGACGATATCGAGCCGCTGCAGAAGGCGGTGGACTACGCCTGCACAAGCCGCGTGTTGGCGGTCGATCTGGGGCGCGGCCGGTACCGGATCACGCGGACCCTCAACGGCACGAACACCCGCGAGGCGGGCACGATCCACCGCGACGGGCTGCGGATTTTCGGCGCCTCGCTGATCGGCACGCAGATCATCGGCGATACCGGCGATCACCACGCGATCGTCGAGACCAGCGGCGCGCAGTGGCTGGAGATGGAGCGGGTCCACCTGGTCGCCGGCGGCGGGAATCCCAGTTCGATAGGCATCTTCACCGGCTGTCCGAAGGCGTGCCCGCAGTCGCAGAACCAGATCTACCACGTGGTGATCTCGCTGGGCGACGCGATGCAGCAAAACGGCGGGCTCGGCTCGATCGGCATCTGGAATTACGCCGCCGAGGAGCACACCTACCGCAGCCTTTACATTCACGCCAACCGGCCGGTGGTGCTCTGGGCGTTCAACGGCGAGAAACCGGACGCCCCGGACCACAAGGGCATGTTCAATTACACGAACTCATACGTCGAGTTGCTGAATGCGCCGCACTCGCTGGGCGTGGTGACCTTCAGCGGCGAGTCGTTTCTGCAGGCGGTGGGCAAACACGCACCGGTTGTCACGAGCCATTGCGCCAATTCGCTGACCATGCAGGGCGTGTACCTCGGCTCGGTCGGGTCGGGCGCCAACACGTGCGCGTTCGACGTCTACGGCTCGCTGACGAACCTGACGTATTCGGGCACGATCGAGGGGCCGGCGACGTTCGCACGGGTCAACGGGGTGCTGATCGGCAGCCGGGCCAGCGCGACGTACGGGCTGGTGGGCGAGGCGCAGCGGACCGGGCTGCTCTACGGCGATCAGACCGGCGCGATGGACGGCACCGCGCCGCTGCTGGAGCTCGGCCCGGCCGGGCGGATCGAGAATTGCGACCTGACGTTCACGCTGGAGGCCCAGCGCGAGCGTCCGCTGATCGGATTTGGCAAACCCAAGGACGGCGGCGCCCCGGCCGCGCGGATGGCCAATACGACGGTTCGGACGAATCAGCCGACCGCCTGCCTGGCCACCCCGGACGCACTGACCGCCACGTGGGCCAACGTGGTGCTGTCCAACGGCGAGACGAAACGCGTAATCAACGAGAGGACCGCCAAGTGAAGGACCTGGACCATAAGAGCCGCGATACGGAGACATGCATGCGATTGTACTGCCAGATATTGCCCATGATCGCCTTGATCGCCCTGGCCGCGACGCCGGCCGACCTGACGGACCTGGCGGCTCCGGCGATCGCGCCGCCCGAACAACCGGCGCATGATGTATGGATCGAAGGCGAGACCGGCGAGACGGCGGCGGGTTGGTTCGCACGCGACGATGCGGCCTGTTACGGCGGCAAGGAACTGGTGGTGTACCAATCCGCAGCCGGCGACTACCAAACGGCCTATGCGTTCAACGTTGAGACGGGCGGAAAGTTCCTGCTGATGGTGGCGGGCCAGCCGACCGGAACGCCCTGGACTTCGCCGATCCGGTATCGGATCGATGAGGGCGAATGGCGCGACGTGACGCGGGCGGTTCGGGCCCCGATCGGCTGGGGCGCCTTGTCGGCTGTCACCTGGACGCTGATCGACCTGGTCGAGCTTTCAGCGGGCGGGCATCGGCTGAGCCTGGCGGTCAATCAGCCGCGGCAGGACGGGCTTTATGTCCAGATGATCGACGCGATCGCGTTGGTCCGCGACCCGTATTCGCGGCTCGAGGTGCGGCCGCGGCTGGCGGCCGATCGACCGGGCAACGTGTTTGTCCGCGGCGAGCCGGTTCGATTCGGCTTCCGGCGGGACTACGGCAAGCACCAGTGGCAGTGGCGGGTGACGGACTGGCTTGGCAGCCAGGTCGCCGAGGGACAGTGGGAGGGCTGTGGGCGGCTGGAGGTTGGCGAACTGGCGTTGGGTTACTATCGACTCCATCTGAAGTCCGCCGATCAGTCGTCGTGGCTGCCGCCGACGCCGCTGGCGGTGGTGGTCGATCCTTCATCGCGGACGCCGAACCGCGACAGTGCGTATGCGATGGACAGTGCGCAGAGCTGGGCCAGCGAGTGGGATAACGTATTCGAGCCGCACAACGTCTCCGAGGTGATGGCGGACCTTCAGCGGCTTGCGGGACTGACCATGGTCCGCGACCGGATGTCGTGGGCCTGCTGCAATCCGGCGCCGGACGTGTTTGACTTCGGGCACTTCGCCAGGAACGCGGCGCTGCTGGCCGAACGGGGCATCGGGGTCTGTCAGGTGTTTCACGACATGCCGGCCTGGACGCTGGAAGGCCTGCCGGATCGTCACGCTCCCAGCGGATTGCCGCACGATCTGTTCGCGGTCTACCGGTTCTGCCGCGAGGCGGCCGCCGCGATGGCGGACAACGTGACGGCATGGGAGTTCTGGAACGAACCGAACGGTTCTTCTCACTGCTGGCCGACCGATTTCGCAACGGCGATGAAGGCGGCCTATCTGGGATACAAAGCGGGCAATCCCGACGCCGACGTGCTGGTCGGGTCGGACTGCATTCCCAACGTCTCGCCGTTTGTGGTCTTGTTGATGGA
>JAAYCJ010000054.1 GCA_012729815.1 Phycisphaerae bacterium
ATGATCGATTCAAATCCAGAACCGCCGCCGCTTGGCCCGATATAATCTGGAGACGCCCCGAGCGGCGGAGCGGGTGATTGATGGGACTTCTGAAATCACAGAGGCTGCCACCGTGAATGCCATAGTCCTCAGACGCAGGCTCCTTTTTCCCGTACTGCTTCTGCTGGCGGGCTGTCAGGGCCCGCTGGCGACCTTCAACTACAAGCACGGCTTCGAAGGAGCGATCCTTCGGATGTATGAGGACCACGTGCTGGCCAACCTGGGCCGACGGGCCAACGGCCGGTTCATCATCCAGATGCAGTTCGGCAATTTCGCCAGCAATGTCACCTACGGAACCAACATGAGTGGCGAACTGGATATCTTCGACACCAGCAACACCATCACCGGCAGCCCCAACACGGTCGAGTTCAATCCCGGTTTCTGGACGATCAGCCCCAACGTCGGGTCGTCCCTCTCGGGCCATGCGGGATTCGTGGCCAACCCGGCTTCCAACCAGGACCAGATCCTGGCCCTTTACGACGCCGAGGTCGAAAAGCCGCCCGAGACACGGCTGTTCTTCATCAGCCGCAACTCGCGCGACGCCTCTCGATGCTACCGGTCGGTGAATCTGGGACACGGCGAATGGGCCTGCGTGCCCAAGGAGATGACCCGCCAGTTCGCCGACTTCGTCACCCGGGTCAGCTTCTACCGACCGGAGGAACCGCCGGCCCCGTAGGCAAGATTCCGTCAGCCGGCATCGCGGCACCCATAAGCTCCACGGACGCTATCCGCATTTTCCTGTTGTTCCACGCCATCGGTCGGCATATCCTTTAGGTAGCCGCCGGGGAGCTACAAAGGGTCGATGAACCGCAGGGGTGTCCGATGGGCCAGACCTACGTCGGGTTCGCCATATCCGACTGCAATCCGCAGCAGCGCAATCTCTTGGAAGTACTTGAATTCCTTAATCCCGCCGACGGCGTCGAACTGCAGCCGGAGTTCGGCATCTGGGACGTTGACGCGGCCATGGATCTGCTGTGCCGCTGCCCCTTCCGCACCGTCCACGCCCCGTCCAACGGGATCGACATCTCGACTCCCACCGAACCCAAGGGCGAAGACGACATCCGCAAGACGCTGGCCAGCATGGACTTCGCCCACCGCGTCGGCGCCGGCGCCTTTGTCATCCATCCGGTCAACGCCGAATACCCCCTGAACCTCGACGAGCGTCAGCACCGCCGGCGCGTCTTCCTGCACACGTTCCGCAACCAGATCGTCCCCCACTACCGCGACAGGGGCTATACGTTCGATCTGTGCCTGGAGAACATCGAGTTCAGCAAGTACCCGGCCATGCTCGAGGAACTCATCGAACTCCAGGAGACCTGCAGCCAGTGGGCCCCGGTCAAGGTCGTCCTCGACGTCCCCCACATCTGGAACACCCGCCGGATCGTCCAGGAGAACGAGGATCGGCGGCGGGCGATGTACCAGCCGTCGCTGGATGTCGGCCTGGTCGAGCAGGTGGCCGGTTTCATCGAGCAGTACCGCGACCGGATCGCGTTCTACCACCTGGCCAACTTCGGCGTCGATCCGGTTCGCACCCACGACCCGATCACCCCTACCAAGATCCATCCCGAACTCAAGGAGATCCTCCCGCTCCTGAGCGACAAGTCCATCATTCTGGAGGTCTACACCGGACCGAGGGACAAGCTCAAGGAGTCGGAACGAACGGTCAGATCGTTCGTCGGATCGCCATGAACCGCGAATACTATCAACACCCAGCCATCGCCGATCGCATCAGGGAATACGCCCACGACGCCGTGTTCATCAGCACGGGCGAGCCGAGCCTCGGCTATGAGCACCGTTGTCGCGGACCCGGCCGCGTTGCCGAGGCCCTCGCCAGCGGCGACGGGATCTACCGCAGCATTCTCGACTACAGCCGCGTGATCTTCGCCATTGACCTGGAGTACGGCAACAGGACATTCCCCGGCGAGATCTTCCACGAGCCGCTGACGACGTTCCAGAAGATCGAACCGACCCGCCTGGCCATCCGCGACGTCCTTAGCCGCTACGGCGTGGCGTATCTGGAGCTGATGACCGGCCAGGGCTATCACTTCGTCGCGGCCATCGAGCGGTCATCGTCGTCCTATCAGGCGCTGCTGCGGGCGGCCGGGCGTCTCGCCGTTCTGCCCGCGACCGCCGCGGCCAGGCTGATCGGGACCGTCGAGAACGGCGACTCGGCGCCCGTGGTCCGCGACGCGAGCGTGTTTCTGATGCTCGGCCATCTGGCCGATTACATTTTCGACCGCATCCGCCTGCGCACCGAGTTGCTGCTGCGCACCTCCGACGTCTACGATCGCGACCAGATCATCATCTTCGACTCGACGCTCTACGGGTATCTGATCACCCAGCGGTCCACCCGCTGCGTGTTTTCGCTCCACCGCAAACCGCTGATCTTCCCGATCTATGAGTACCGCGGTCCGCCGCTGGTGGCCATCCCGACCGCCGGGCTCGATCTGCGGCAGTGCCTGGAAATTCGGGCCGACGACCGCGGCCACTATCAGCTCGCCGCGGAGTTGGCCGCCCGCACCACCACGGCGATCCCATCGGCTGATTTCACGCGTCTGCTCGGCGGTTATCTGACTTCCGGCGCCTATCGCCGGCATCGCCGGCTCGCCGAGCAGCTCCAAGACGCCACCGTCGAGAACGCGGAACGCGCCGCCGCGCTCGATCTGATCCGGCGCGACGATCCCGAGATCACGGATCCGGAACGTTTCTGGGGCCCGCTGGCGGCGCCCGACTGGGCTTCGCTCTACCGCGACGGTCTCTCGGAACAGTCCGCCGCCGCCCTCGGCCGGCCCAACGATCTGCTGCTGAAGCCGACCCATCTGCGGCATCTGATCCGCGAACTGACCGATCACGGCTGCTCGGCGCCGCAGATTATCGCGGTGATCGCTGAGAAGTACCGCAGCGACTACAACTGGCAGGACGACCTGTCCAACAACGACCCGTACCTGCGGGCGGAGTACTG
The DNA here is from genome assembly GCA_012729815.1 of Phycisphaerae bacterium. Classification (NCBI taxonomy): domain Bacteria; kingdom Pseudomonadati; phylum Planctomycetota; class Phycisphaerae; species Phycisphaerae bacterium. Next base: position 3,002 of record JAAYCJ010000054.1, read on the forward strand.
GCTTCGAACCCTCTCGCAGCAGTTCTGATCCCGCACAGGGAACCGCGACCGTTACGACCTGCCTTTCGCACAGAGCCCGGATGACCGGAGCCCGCGGGAGCGACTCTGCGGCGGTTACCAGAATATCCACCAGTAGATCGCGGTGAGTCCCTGGCCCCAGCGGGTGGACGGCACCAGCGGCGTCGCCTCCTGAGCATAGCCCCACGCCTGGATGTGTTGGCCGATCAAGCTTCCGCCGGTAAAGTCGGGAGCGAAACACAGGGCGCTGTAGACGCTGGCGTTCGGGTTGCCCAGGCCGCCGCACAGACCGTTCCAGTCCGTGGAGAAGAATCGCTGCACGTAGGTCTGGAAGTCATCGGCATCGCCGCCCACCATCGGGACGGGGACATCCCAGCCCAGACAGACCTGATCGAGTTCCAGTTGGCTCGCGCTCGAGTACATCCCAAGGGCCATCGCCATGTCGTCGGACGCTCCGACCTCACAGGTATCAAGGAACGCAATCTTGAACCGCCCGGAATCCATGAGCCCCAAAGAGCCGATCGACAGCTGCGAGTCCTGCTCGAAGACCGGCGAGAGATCCTCGTACCACGCGGGCACGGAGCTAAAGTCGCGCCTCAGGTAAGAGAATACCTCTCCGCCGTCGTACAGTTCCATCGTGGAACGGAATCCGCTTGCGGTCGGCGCGCCGCCGGCACGACCCATGCCGTAGAGGAAGTGCACATCGGGCGGATCGACGAGCCAGTGGGCCAGGTTGTCCCACGTGCAGGACCGCCCGGCCAGGACGGCGTAGTCCAGGCTCTCGTTCGTGCAGGCGTCGATGACCTGGACGATCCTGTCCCATGCCAGATGGTTGCGCCGGCTTGAGGGCAGGAAGATCAGCGCGTCGGCGGTGGATGTGCTCGCGTCGTTCGGATCGACCCACTGTCCAAGGGTGTGCGCGCAGAGGACGCGGCTGGCGCCCGCATCCTCCTCGACCACGCACTGGTTGATCTGATCGACCAGCGCGGTGTCCGGGATCGAAACGCACAGCGAGCCGCCGGTGGTCAGCGTCACGGTCCACTGGACAGTGCCGGCGGTGTCGAAGACGCTGACGGTCAGGTCCTCGCTTCCTCCGTACATCGCGGCGAGCGGATGGTCCCGCCCGGCGATGAAGTTGTCGCTGGTGGTCAGCAGGTGCAGGTCGTTGTCGAACCAGACAGGAAGGGTCGCGGACAGCGTGACGACCGAGTTTGGATCCACGCCCACGAGCTTGAGCGCGTGAGAGCCGTTCGCTTCGGTTGACGTCTCGACCTCCAGCGACGGACTTCCATAGGACGGATGGACCTTTCCGATGAACCGTCCGTCAAGGAAGACCTGCACATAGGCCTCTCCGGAGGTGTCGCCCGACGTTGAGGCAAGGCACCAGCCCGAAAGGTCGTTGGGATCGCCGTCGACCGTCGCGGCGATGGTCGGCCGCGTGAGGCCGGACTGGCCGTACTGGGTCGCCAGAATGCCAAGGTCACCGACGCCGACCTCGCCGTCGCGGTCGATGTCGGCCTCCAGGTAGTTGTATCCCGGCGAGGTGGTCTGGCCGTACTGCGTAGCCAGAATGCCCAGGTCGCCCACGCCGACCTGGCCGTCGCGGTTAATGTCCGCTTCAAGGTAGGTGGCGGTCCCGACATTGGCGAGGTCGAAGTTGGAGTAGTGGAATCCGATATCGATCGTTCCGGTGTCCGGCTCGCGATCGGCCGACGTGGCCGAGCCGGTCAGCTGCGGTTCGGCGAGCCCGATCGTGCCCCACCCGGTATCGACCAGCGGCGAGTAGCGATCCAGGTAATATCCCTCCAGCGGCCCGAGGCCCGGGTCGTAGGGGCTTTCGAAGACCTCCTGCGGATAGTCCTCCACGAAGCCGGGAATCAGAACAAAGTTGCTGTTCTGGGTGTTGGCGTAGTAGCCGGTGCATACCACGATGGGAATCACGTAGCCGTCCAGGAGATCAATGCCGCACATGGTCCGCGAGATCAGATTGCTGGTCATCTCCACCGTTCCGGCCTCCTGCGGATCGAGTGCGCCGAAGATGAGGATTCCATCCCACTCCGCCAGGTCGATCGTATTGTGGCGGATGGCCATCCTCGCATCGGGCGATGCGGGGCCGCTGAAGGAGTTCATATCGACAAAGATACCGGCGGCGGCGGAGTCGATGATCTGGTTGTTCAGCACGTCGGTCACGTCGGCCCCGGTCTGCCAGATGCCGATGTAGGAGTGGTAGATGAAGTTGTCGTGCAGCGGCTCGTCGAGGTGGATATCCTCCGTGCCCAGGCCGACGTAGGCGAACTCGACCACGCAGAAGCAGACCTCGCAGGCCACCGAAGCCGTCGATTCGATCAGGACGGCGCAATAGTAGTCGCCCCAGGCCGGCGTTGCGGCGTCGGAGGTGAATACGATGGGATTACCCGGGGTCCCGCGGGCCACGATCGTCCCGCCGCTGTTGACCTTCAGGCGATAGCCCGAACCAAACGTCACCACGGTTCCCGGCTCGATCACCAGCAGGGCCTGGACGTTGACGTTGGCGGTCACGTGGTAGGTATTGCCGGCGGTCCAGATCGCGTTGGTGGTGATATCGGAGTTGATCTCGATCAGCCCACTGGTTGCGCCTCCGTCCAGCGTGCCCAAGAGGGTCATAGACGGCGACTCGACAGCGGCCTGCGACTCGGCGGCCAGCGCATTCCGTTGGGCCAGGAACCGCAGGTAATCCTCGGGAGTTGCGGCAGGCATCGGCCGATCCGAAGCGGCTGGACAGGCAACCGGCAACCGCTCGCGCGACACCAGCGCCGGATCGATCCGCGGGACGCTCGTGGATGGGGCCGGCATCTGGGACGTCAACTCCCCACCCGACATCTCAGTCAAAAACGCATCGAGCTGCTCAACACTCACCTGATTGAAGTCAACCGCCGTTTCGACGCCGACGGCCGGCCAGCCGCACAACCCCGCTACCAGCGCCACCCACAGCCACGCACGCACAGCTACGGACCGTCCTGACGTTCTCATGGTTGCCTCCATCCTCGATTGACATCGTGAATCCGAATTCACATTCGACCAAACGGCGCCTGCGAGTGGAAACATCCCGAGGCACAAGAAGCGCGGAACAAGACTCTCCGCGATCAAACACTTTCGCCTAAGACCTGCCAGCGAGAATTGTCATGCCGCCATCGGCGGTACTGCTGCCTGGGCCTCCCATCTGCGTGTTGCCCGAGGATAGGTCCGCAAAGTCAATTTACCAATGTTCAGATGGACTGTCAATGGTGTTCGCGGGAACGCTTCTGCAGACCCGGTGGCCCGACCCCGTCGGATGGGGAAGCCAAGGAGCGCCCGGATTCGCCGGATATGGACGTAACGTCGCGACGCCGATCTCGCGGCCTAGACCAGCGTGCTCCTGGTCGGATCGGGGATTCTCATCAGCAACCCGGTCAGTTCCGTGACCTCCAGGTTCGCCAGGTTGTCGACCACGTCGATGATGTCCTGCCGCAGCGGGGCCTCGACGTAGCGGGTGGCCAGGCGCTCGAATTTCGTCACCGCGTCGCTCCACGACATCGGCCGGGTGTAGAACCCGTCGTAGTCGCGCTTCTCCTTCTCGACCACCCGCCGGTCGGTCAGATAGACCCGCACGCGGCACGGCATCTCCTCCGGAAAGCGCCAACTGAATTCATCCAGCGGGCGGACTTCCACCTTCCGCAGCAGTTCCTGGACGTCCTCGCGGCTGATCCGCTCGTGTGTGTACTGCTGCGGCAGCACGTGGCCGTCCAGCAGCGCCGCCGCAATGACGTAGGGCAGGCTGCGATCCGCCTGCTCCTTGGTGTGCACCTCGTGGCGAGGGCCTTCCTCGCCGCCGCCGATCAGGTTGTAGGCGATCTCGAAGATGTCGATCTCCACCCGCTCGACGTCGTCGGCGGCGAATCCCTGCTCGGCCTGCAACTCGATCACCGCCTCGACCGCCGACTGGGCGTGGATGTCGGCATCATGCTTCTTGAGACACACGTGATTGATCCGTTCCAGATCCTCGACCTGCCAGTCGATCACGAAGTGACCGGCGATCGTGTCGATAAAACCCCCGCGACCCTCGAAGACGTCCAGCGGACCGGTGACCCCCTTGGCCGCCAGAAGCACCGCGTCCGTCGCCGCCAGCGCCATGTGCGGATAGGCCAGCCCGCGCCACTGCGACAACTCGCCGCTCCGCGTGATTCGCAGACCGTTCAGCGACGCGCCGCAGATCGCCAGCGAGTTCGCCGTCCGTTCCGCGTCCAGCCCCAGCGCCTTGGCCGCGCCCGCCGCCACCGCGTACGCCCCTTGCGTCGTGTGGTCGAAACCCTTCTGTCGCACCGGAGCCAGCTCGCTCAGCCGGCAATGCACCTGGTAGGCCACCGCCAGGGCCGTCAGGAAATCCCGGCCCGAGCACTCGGCAAACTCCGACGCCGCCAGCACCGCCGAGACGTTGTCGCTCGGATGGCACGTCTCGCCCGCGGCCAGAAAGCTGTCATTGTAGTCGAGGTACCGCACCAGCGCCCCGTTGTACAGTGCCGCCCGTTCCGGCGAGACCGCCCCACCGCCGATCAGGCTGCACGATCCACCCAACCCGAACTCCTCGATCTGGTGGCGAACCATTCGCACCGGCTCGCCCTCCAGCGCCCCGATCGCGCAGCCGAGGGCATCGAGCACACAGATGCGAAGCTGATCTCGCGCCGCCTTCGAAAGGTCGGTGAACGATGAGCGAACGACGAACTCGGCAAGTTCCCGGGCCTTGGTCATGGCCGTGTCCCCCTGTCTGATCGCGAATAATGTTTCGCAGCGGCCGACGCCTCCACGGCGACGTCCGCCACCCCCAAAGCGGTATGCTATTATAACTCGTCGCCGGCCGCCCGTCCAGAACCAGCCGATTTCAGGCCCCGGCGGAGGCGAAAAAGCCCGGAAGCAGGCGATAGATCAACAGATTGGAGATCACCTCGCCCACGATAATCGCCGGGACGAAAATGCCTAACGCCTTGCCTCCGCTGAGGTTGCACGATACGGCAAACCCGTTGTACATCAACGCCACCATCCAGATCACCATCAGCAAGACGACCACAATCGCGAGCACCGCCTGGACAGAGACAATCTCCATGAGGAATTCCGGGTCCGCCACATGGCCCATCAACTCGAGCGAAAACCGCTGATACCCCGGCAGCAGCACCGCCAGGGCCGCGATCGCCATCGGCCAGCGGGCCAGCGCCTGCGTTCCCAACAGGTCCAGCGCCCTGAAGCGGGTGGACGAGACCAGCCGTCCGCCGGCCCACAGCAGCACGACCATCACGATCCAGTTGATCAACCCATCGGCCACCGCCAGACCGAACGGCGGCTCGCCCTGCGTGTGGAAGTCGAGCACGCCGTCAAAACGCGCCCGTCCGAAATACGCCACCAACCCCGCCGCTGCGATCGCCGCCAGCCCCAAACTCAGAGCCGGACCGCCCGCGATGTACCGGAACGGATTGAACAGCCACGTCCAGATCGATCTGGCTTCGCGCACTGTCGTTGCGTCCTGCTCTGCCATGATCATTCCTCCTTCGTCTCAACGCCTTCCAGCCGCTGCACTTCCCGCATCAGCGCATCAAGGCGATTGCGCACCGTCGGGTACGATACGCCGTAGACCCGAGCCAGGTCCTTGAGGTTGCCGCCGCACTTGATGAAGTTCACCACCAGGGCCTGCTCTTCGCTGCGCAGCCGACAGAGCACGGGCAACCCAAACTCCCCTTCCACGCTGGTGCCGCATTCCGGACACACCAGGCGCGTCACCCGCAGCCCAGCCCGGCAACTCGGACACTCGATCGGAAGCAATCGTTCATCCATTGGCTTGCTCCTTGATCGCAGGGATATGCCTGCCACACACTAACGGCTCTTCCGCCGCAATATCGCCGCAGAACCCGTGGGCCATCCACCTTTCATGCCAGACCCGCGCTCCGCCGAAACCGAGCAGAACCAGGTTCAGACCGCACAGGACCAGCATTCCCGCAAGTCCCATCACTCCAGTCTCAAGCGAATCGCCGCCTCGGAGAACGGCGGCGGGAGCCATGGCGGTTCCGTTGAGCACCCCATGCATGATCGCGGCTGAGACAACTGAGTTGGAGCGAATGCGCACGTACGCGATCAACGGAGCGAAGAGCACCGTCCAGAGGACCATCATAAATATCCCAGCGACGGGATGCCCGGGATAGTTGTGCCCGTGAATGATGAACGGTATGTGCCACAAACCCCAGATGATCCCGATGACCAGCGACGAACCCCAAAAACCCAGCCGGCCCGTTTCGCGAAGCAAAAACCCGCGCCAGCCCAGTTCCTCGCCGAAACCGGCGATGCCGTTGACGGTCAGGCCGGCCACGGTGCCGCTGATCAAGATCAGGATGAACGGATGCAGCGGCAGTTCGGTGGCGGAGCGGCGCAACTCCGCCAGCTGCGTTTCCGAAAGGCTTGGGCCGAAGAGCAAAAGAGCATTCGATTGCATCGGATCGGACGTCAGCGAAACGGCTGGGAAGAGGTAACTGACCGCCGTCGATCCCACCGCAAGAAAAGCGGGCAGCAGCGCCGCGACGAGAAACCACCGGTTGGGCCGAAACGAGATGCCCAAGGGCCTGATGAGCTCTTCGCGAAACAGGAACCTCTGCGTGACGACGGCTGAGATCGCCGGGGTGAACATGAAAAAGACGGCCACAGCGAACCAACGACCCGAATACGGCACCATGCCCGAGGAGAACGCGCAGAAGGCGACCGGCCAACTCAGAAGAAAAGTGAGGATCAGAAACACAATGGACTTTGGCATCTTCATTCTCCATAACGTCCATCACTACATTCCGTATATTAAATCACTACTTAATAGAACGAAATACGTGCTTTATTTTTTCAATTTTCCCTGGCGATGGTTCCTGGCCGTACGCCCTGCCGCGGTACGAGCTTTCAGGCAAAACCCTTGGATGGGCAGAAAGGTGTTGACTCCCGAGCATATTGACTCTATCTTGCAGAGTACTCTGCTATATTGTTATTGGAGGACTGAGCATGGAAGTCTTGAAGGATGCTGCGGCGAGCGCTCTTTCAGAAATCGATCAAACGACGGTTCGGATGCGAAAGGCGGTCGCGGCCCGCAGCGGAAGCAGCGTTCTGATCCTCTGGGGAGTGATCTGGATAGTCGGGTTCCTGGTGCCGTACTTTGCGCCACAGCACATGGGTTGGATATGGCTGGGGTTGGACGTGATCGGTATCGCCGGGACGGTGCTGGCCTTTCGGCTTGAGGAACCGACCCGCAGCGCATCCGACTGGCGGTTCTCTCTGTTCTGGCTGTTGCTGTTTGTCTACGGCGGCGTCTGGATTGCGATCCTTCAGCCGCAGAGTCCGTATCAGGTCACCGCTTTCATCGTCACGCTGATCATGTTCGCGTACGTGGTGTTGGGGTTGTTCTGGGAGCGGTTCATGCTGTGGCTGGGACTGGCAGTGACGGCGCTGACCCTGGTGGGTTTCTACGGTCTTGAGTTCTGGTTCTGGGCGTGGATGTCGGTCTTGGGCGGCGGGGCGCTGGCGGGAACGGGGCTCTATCTGCGTCTGCGATGGAGATGAGCATGGGCGAGTTGGACGAGTTGCTCTGTCAGCCGACGCGGCTGCGGATCATGGCGGCCCTGATGGCGCTGCGGCCGGATGAGAAGGTCGATTTTGGCTGCCTGCGGACGACGCTCGACCTGACCGACGGCAATCTGGGCGCCCATCTGCAGAAGATCGAGGAGGCCGGCTATATTCGGGTCGAGAAGACCTTCGTCGGCCGCAAGCCGCGCACGTATCTGGCCGTCACCGACAAAGGCCGCGCCGCATTCGGCGATCACGTCGCCGCCCTTCGCCGAATCGCCGAATCAGCCGCTGGAGATCATCCCCATGAATGAAACCCGTACCGCCAGAGTGCAACATCTGCTCGACCGAATCACCCGTAAGTGGTGGCTGGTCCTGCTGTTTATATTGCTGCAGTTTCTTCCGCCGGTCACCGCCAAGCCGTTTGAACCGGACCAGTACAATCAGGTCATCCGCCAGATCCTCAGCCACGGCGTGATCTACGCCCACTCGGAGGTCTACCCGGTCCTGAAGGTCCTGGCCGTCGTCATGCTGATCGCTCTTCTAGTGCTGCGGAATCGTTTCGGTCGGTTTTTTGCCCTTTACGCCGCCGGCTGCTATGTGTTCTTTGCCTTCGGCCAGAGCTTCGCGCACACGCGAGATTACGGGTTTGGCGTCTTGCTGAGCAATCTGGTCATGTTCCTGCTGGTGGCTGCGGTCTGGACGTGGGAAGCTATCGCCCGAAGGAACGATTTCAGCTTTGCCCCACAGCCGTGGTACCGGTACTGGCACGTCCCGCTGGCGGTTCTGGCGTTCTGGTACCCCCTGAGTTTCCGCACCGGCGGGCCCGATTTCGGGTTCGAGGCTTTTCTTGGCGGACCGGCGGCGGTGGCGTTCTGCCTGATGACGCCGGTGTTTCTGAGCTTGCTGCTGCTGAACGTTCCGCGGGTCAACGCCGCTGTAATACGTATTACCGCCCTGGCGGGGACGATCATCGGTTTCTGGAACGCGATCGGCGTCTTCGATCCGCACACCAACCGCTGGAACCTGTTGCTGCACGTGCCGCTGATGGTCATTTCCGTTTACGCTCTGGTGGTCTCGCTCCGGTTACGAGTGAACCAGAAGGACGAAGCAGAGGCAGTGTGCGGTGTGCAGTCTACGCAGGCGGGGTGTCGGGCGAGTTGGCCTGCGGGCGAAGGTCCTGGAAGGCGAAGCAGTTTTCGCGGCCGTTGATTTCGCCCTGAACCTGGCCCTCGATTTCCACGGTGTGGGCGCGGCGGATGGTCAAATCGCCGGTGAGGACCGCGCCTTCGGCGATCGCAAGATGGTGGCCGAAGAACGTCACGCGCCCGTCGATCGGCCCGGAGAGGAGGGCGACGTGGGCTTCGACGTCGATGTCGGCCATCGCGCCCGCTTCAATCTCGAGAGTATGGCATCGGAAACGGGTGGGGCCCTCAATCGGTTTGTCCATGTTGATCACATGGCCGCTGATCTCCTGGAACCCGTCGCCCGGTTTCCCAGACGACCGCGAGCGGGCCGGCTCAATGACGATCTTCTTGCCGTTCTTTACAATCTCGATCCGGCCTCTGCCGCCGACACCATCCGCACCGACGAGTTTGTCCAAGTCGTCCAGGTTGCTCGGAATGACCGTTCCAAAAAAGGCGCTCACGAACGACACCAGACCTCCCACCAGGATGGCGGTGCAGATGATGATGGTCTGAGCCACGGCTGGGAGGTTGTGGCCCAGCCCCAGGACCATGAACGGCAGCCAGAAGGCGATAAAAAGCCCGACCACCGTACCCGCCACCGACCCGGCTTTTCCGAACTTGATCATGGTTCTTCTCCCGATTTGTCTTGTTTGGTCAACAATTTGCGGAGCGTGGCCAAGGCGTAGCGGCAACGGCCGGCGGCGGTGTTGGTCGAGATCGCCAGCACCTCGCCGATCTGCCGAAAGCTCAGGCCCACGTAGTATTTCATCCGGATCACCGCCTGCTGGGCGGTCGGCAGGTCGGCCAGGGCCGCTTCCAGCGTCAGCGGGTCGATCGTCCGGCCCGCATCGCCGTCGTCGGACGGGGCGGCCGGTTCGAACAGATCGCCCAGCGAGACGGCGGCGCGCCGCCGGGCCCGGCGCTTCAGGGCGTTGTTCTGGACCGCGCGGAAGACGTAGGCGTTCAGCCGCTCGGCCGGCACGCGGTCGAGCCGCAACCAGACCTCAGCCAAGGTCTCCTGGACCACGTCGTCGGCTTCGTCGGCGTCGCGGACGATCCGTCCAGCGGCACGCACCATCGCATCCCGCCGGTCCGCCGCCAGCGTCCGAAATGCCGCCTCACGTTGCCCATCCGAATCCGCCTTCATCGCCATCCATCATAGCTGTCTACCACTAAAGAACCAGACACCGGGCTTTTTGTATGGGAAAAATGGAAGTACAATGCGCCCAAGGGGTTTTTGCAGGTGAGGCGCCGATGCCGGATGCGTTCGCCGGACAGTCCGAATTGCGTTTGGGCGGCAGGATCGCCGCCGTGGCCGAGGTGCTGGCGGTGTATGTGCCGTTGATGGCGGTGTGGCGGATCGCCGAGCGGTCGGCGGTGGCGGAGATGGACCAGCGGGTCTTTTTTCACCCGATCGGGTTGACCGTTTTGGCCCTGATCGTATTGCCGCTATTTATTGTCGGGATTGCCGGGCGGTCCATCGGCGCGTACGGCTTGTGCTTCGCCCAACCGATCCGGCAGATCGGGGCCGGGCTGATCGCCTTCGCGATTCTCCTGCCGTTTTTCCTGATGGTTCCGGTCATCGGGCACATTGGTTTCGCCCGCAAAGAGGCCACCGGGGCTGCGATTCTGCTGGTGGTGTTCGCCGTGGCTCTGGTCGTGATGGGCCTGGCCGCGCGCAAGCTGCCGGCTGCGCTGTGCGAGAGGACGCCAGGAAGGGGGATCGCAGCGTTTTTGCTGATTCTCGCGGTTGGTTTGGTTGCCGCCGGCGTTCCTCATCCGCTGCAGCGGCAGACAACCGCCGTTGTCTATGGCCTATTGGCGGTCGGGTTTGGCGAGGAGATCTTCTTTCGCGGCTACGTTCAGTCGCGGCTCAACCAAGCCTTCGGCCGGCGGTTTCGCCGATGGAGCGTTTCGTGGGGATGGGGTCTGGTGCTGACGTCGCTGCTCTTCGCCGCCGCCCACGCGGTCAATCCGCACGGGGGCATCTGGTGGAGCATGTGGATTTTTCCGGTCGGCTTGATCTTCGGCCTGATCCGTGAGAAAACCGGCTCGATCATCCCCTCCGCCCTCGCCCACGGCCTGCCCGTGACCATCGGGCTGCTGACTCTCTGACACCTACTCTCAAGGCCGGGCCTGAAGCGGCTCCAGCAATCACGCGGCGTTGGCAAAAACTACGACCCCGATCCTATCGCACGGCATAAAAGACCTCGGCAGAATCAAGAATCTCGCGCCGTCGGATCGGGCTGCGGCTGCGTTCGATCGCGCGGCGGCTGACCAGCTCGACCTTGCGTCCCAGCGGCTCCTCCAACTCCATTCTCACGTGATCGAGCAGACTCCAGTCGGCTTCGGGAAGGAACGACACCGGCACATCCACGTCACTGTCCGCGTCAAAGTCGTCGCGGAGCACGGAGCCGAAAAGGGCGAGCTCCCCGACCTTCCACCGATCGCAGAACCGATCGAGTTCTTCCGTCCTGTACAAGCTCGCGCGTCCCATCCATACACCCGGAACTATCCGCCACCCCAGGAGCTATTTATTGATTATAATCACCGCGGCACCGGCGCGACCAACAAAAAACCCCGCACCGGATTCCCGGTACGGGGTTTTTGTTAATTAACGTCGGCCATCACCTACTTTCGCCCGGGCTTAAATCCCGGACTATCATCGGCCGTGAGGGCTTAACGACTGGGTTCGGAATGGGACCAGGTGTTTCCCCACACGCATGGTGACCGACAAACTCGGGTCATCCGTCCGGAGGGTTCCGGACGGCTGGTTTGCCGAAAGATATTGAACAGGTCTAGGGGTCAAGCGCCACGGTTAAGCGCGTCCTTGGCATAGTCAGCCAAGGATAGAGATGGTCAAGCCTTCGGCCGTTAGTACCGGTCAGCTCAGGACATCTCTGTCCTTACACCTCCGGCCTATCAACCTGGTAGTCTACCAGGGGCCTTCATCCACCGAAGTGGAACCGAGCCCTTATCTTGGGGACGGCTTCTCGCTTAGATGCTTTCAGCGATTATCCTTTCCCGACTTAGCTACCCAGCGATGCCCCTAGCGGGACAACTGGCACACCAGAGGTCAGTACTTCCAAGTCCTCTCGTACTATGGAAATCTCCCCTCAAGGCTCGTACGACCACGGCAGATAGGGACCGACCTGGCTCACGCCGGTCTGAACCCAGCTCGCGTACCGCTTTAATGGGCGAACAGCCCAACCCTTGGGACCGCCTACAGCCCCAGGATGCGATGGGCCGACATCGAGGTGCCAAACCTCCCCGCCGCTGTGGACGCTCGGGGGAGATCAGCCTGTTATCCCCGGAGTACCTTTTATCTGTTGAGCGATGACCTTTCCACACAGGATCACCGGATCATTAGGCCCTGGTTTCCCATCTGTTCGACCTATCGGTCTCACAGTCAAGCCAGCTTCTGCCCTTACACTCGTTGCGCGATTGCCAACCGCGCTGAGCTGACCTTTGGGCTCCTCCGTTACTCTTTTGGAGGAGACCGCCCCAGTCAAACTACCCACCTAGCACGGTCCCGCGTCCGGCTTCACGGATCGCGGTTAGACTTCTAACAGCAAAAGGGTGGTATTTCAAGGATGGCTCCATCCCGACCGAAATCGGGACTTCAACGCCTCCCACCTATCCTACGCAATTACAGTCAGAAGCCAATACCAGGCTGCAGTAAAGGTTCACGGGGTCTTTCCGTCTTGCCGTGGTTAGGCGGTATCGGCACCGCCACTACAATTTCACCGAGTCCGTCCTCGAGACAGTGGTCCGCTCGTTACGCCATTCATGCAGGTCGGAACTTACCCGACAAGGAACTTCGCTACCTTAGGACCGTCATAGTTACGGCCGCCGTTTACGGGTGCTTCGGTCGCCAGCTTCTCAGCCCGAAGGCCAATAACCGGCTTCCTTAACATTCCCGCACCGGGCAGGCGTCAGACCCTATACGTCGTCTATACGACTTATGCAGAGTCCTGTGTTTTTGATAAACAGTCGGCAGACCCGATTCGCTGCGCCCTCAGCCTCCGACAAAGGTTAATCTGTCGGAGCTGTAGGGACCCCTTCTTCCGAAGTTACGGGGTAAAATTGCCTAGTTCCTTGAGGACGGTTCTCTCGAGCGCCTGAGGCTACGCGCCTCGCCTACCTGTGTCAGTTTGCGGTACGGATCCGCATGGTTGTCCCTGCGAGGGTTTTCTCGGCGGGTGATTCAGCTGCTCGGGCATCAAACGGCCCTCGCGGTGCACCAGTCCCTTGATGGCCGGCGGATTTGCCTACCGACCGGGACCAGAGCCCCAATAGCCACTTCTAACCGGCTTCCAGCTTTCACACCCGCGTCACCCCTCAGGTACAAGCCTTCCATACGGAGTGCAGGAATATTAACCTGCTGCCCATCGGCTACGCCTTTCGGCCTCGCCTTAGGATCCGACTAACCCTGGGCGGATTTGCCTTCCCCAGGAAACCTTAGGCTTGCGGCGACCAGGATTCATCACCTGGTTTATCGTTACTCATACCGGCATTCTCACTTGCTGGACCCGACACGGCTCCTTACGGTACCGCTTGTATCTGTCCAGCAACGCTCCCCTACCGCTCATACGGTTCGACGAACCATACAAGCCCGCAGCTTCGGTTACCTGCTTGAGTCCCGATCATTTTCGGCGCCCGATATCTCGGTCAGTAAGCTATTACGCACTTTTTAAATGGTGGCTGCTTCTAAGCCAACATCCTGACTGTCTCGGAAATCGGACTTCCTTAAGCACTTAGCAGGTATTAGGGACCTTAGCTGGCGGTCTGGGATGTTTCCCTCTCGTCCACGGACGTTATCGCCCGTAGGCTCACTCCCGGAATAGTCGCTACGGTATTCGGAGTTTGATTGGAGCGGGTAGCCTGGTGGGCCCCCGTCTCCATTCAGTAGCTCTACCCCCGTAGCGTAGTGGTCCGAGGCTGACCCTAAAGTCATTTCGGGGAGAACCAGATATCTCCAAGTTTGATTAGACTTTCACTCCTCCCCACAGCTCATCCCATAACTTTTCAACGTTAACGGGTTCGGGCCTTCCCCGCCTGTTACGGCAGGTTCACCCTGGCCATGGGTAGATCACTTGGTTTCGGGTCTATCGCCAACGACTTAGCGCCCTATTCAGACTCGCTTTCGCTGGGGCTGCCCACCTGAAGTGGTTAGCCTTGCCGCTGACAATAACTCGCCGGCTCATTATGCAAAAGGCACGCGGTCACCCATTCCCACGAGGGGCATAGGGCTCCCACCGCTTGTAAGTGCATGGTTTCAGGTACTTTTCACTCCCCTAGAAGGGGTGCTTTTCACCTTTCAATCGCCCTACTAGTTCACTATCGGTCGCCAGGGAGTACTTAGCCTTGGATGATGGTCCACCCAGCTTCACACGGAGTTCCACGTGTTCCGTGCTACTCTGGAACGGGCAAGGTCCACAACGAGTTCCGCGTACGGGGCTGTCACCCTCTTTGGCCGGCCTTTCCAGACCGTTCTGCTAGCTCATCAAGGACCGAGCTGCCCGCCCGCAACCCCGGGCCGAAGCCCGGTTTGGGCTATTCCGCTTTCGCTCGCCGCTACTGACGGAGTCTCGCTTGATTTCCTTTCCTCCGGCTACTGAGATGTTTCAGTTCACCGGGTTGATTCCACCCGGACTATGCATTCATCCGGGGGTGACGCCATCTCCTTGCGGAGTGACGCCGGGTTTCCCCATTCGGAGATCCCAGGATCAAAGTCTGTTTGCCGACTCCCCTGGGCTTTTCGCAGGCTGCCACGTCCTTCATCACCTCCTGGCGCCTAGGCATCCACCATGCACCCTTAGTAACTTGACCATCTCTATCTTTGGCTGACAGAGTGATCGTTCGCTCTCATTCGCGCCTTCTCGGAAACTCCGATTAGTCCAACCGGGATCGGTTGGTCGGAGCCGACATTGTGTGGTGCTCAGACACGCCTAGACCTATTCAATTGTCAAAGAACCTACAACCGCTGTGTCTATTCGGATCGCCGCGGAAGCCCGCGGCTGCGGATGTCAAACTTTTCAATCGCCTCTTGACTGCCTATTTTTGTCGAGGCTTTCAAGTATATCATGGTCAATTTGCTTGTCAACGCTTATTCGAAAAAATTTCGTTATTTTTTCAACTTCTGCATTGTCAAGCACTTACGTCGTTCGAGGTCATTTCCGTCCTGTTTTCGTATCGGACTGGAGACGACCGGGATCGAACCGGCAACCTCCGGCTTGCAAAGCCGGCGCTCTCCCAGTTGAGCTACGTCCCCGGCAGCTACCCGTCGGCAGCCGGCGAGGCCGGCGCGGGCGGTTTTGCCCGGTAAACCGCGGTTCCGGGGGGTCCGGAAGGCCGGGTTCGGCCTCAATGGGGCCGGGTGGATTCGAACCACCGACCTCGTCCTTATCAGGGACGCGCTCTAACCAGCTGAGCTACGACCCCGGATGCCGTATTCGTCCTTTTTCGGCTTGTCCGCACAAGCCGCTTGAGGTTGTTCTGCAGGTTCTTGAGTTGTCAAACAACGCGGGAAACAAAAAAGCCACCGGCTGGTGCTGGTGGCGTGGGCGATACCGCCTTCTAGCTACCACCAGTCTAGTAAAATTCCAGCAACTTAACTGTCATTCAGTTTCCCTTGTGTTGCGCCGATAGCCAACCGGCGCAATATGTCATCATAGTCACGAAAAACCGGCTGTCAACACTCAAATCCGGCCGATCCAGCTTTTTTTCCGCATGGTGCGGGATCAGCGGGCGGCCTGGTCGGCCTGATCGCCGACCAGATCGATCCGCAGGACGGCTACCGTCGCCCGCTGCTTGTCCGCGGGAGCGAAAGCGGGGGTCGACGAGGAGATCCCAGCCAGGACCACGTATTCGCCGATCGGCGCGGCAACCGCCGTGGACAGTTGGAAGACCTGATTCTGCCCTACCGGCCCGCCTGGGCCGCCACCGCTACGGGGCATACCCGGCATGGCGGACACGCCGGTCATCTGCGGCTGCGAGATTGAGGCGTGCAGATTGACACGAGCGGTTTTGAGGTCTTCTTCGAGCGTGGCTCTGCCGCCCACCTCGATCATCAAGGAGTCCGACAAGGGCGTCACAAGCGTTCCTTGGGCCGCAAACTCCTCGCCCTGTTCGGTTCGGACGATCACCGGCGTCAACAACCTCGGCGCGGCAAAGCCGTTGGCGGCCAACGCCTTGGCGACGGGAACCAGGCCATCCGGCAGCGGCGGGTGGTTCTCGGGCAGCGCGCCCCGTACGCCGATGACCAGGACGCCGTTCTCATCCACGACGTAGCGCGCCTCCGGGCTGAGTGACTCCAGCAAGGCTTTGAGGACCACCTTGAGGCTGGCGTTTTTGATTCCGGTCAGGTACTGGAAATTTACTTCCGAGTCCGGGACGACTCCCTCGGCTTCGAGGTTCTGCCACTGGACGAGGACATTGAGGCCTTGGCCCGCGAACCATTCAAAGGCTTTGCCGATCGAGCCCGGCAACTCGGTCGCCTCGGGCAGCGTCTGGCCGGTCAGTCGGACCCATGTATGGGCGATCGCCGCGTCGTCGGACCCACCGGCTGAGGAAACATCGCACTCGAGAAAGAAGACATTGGCCTGCAGGGGCTTGTGTTTTGGCGGAGCGATATCGAGTTGATCGATCATGGATTTGATTCGCTCCTGTTGCTCAGGCGTACCGACCACAACGATACGATTGTTGAGCTCATCGAGTCCGACGGCGGCGCCGAAATTGCCGGCGACCGCCAGCATATGCGCGATCTCACGGACCGGGCGATACTTTATCCCGTAGAATTTGGCGGAGGCGTCCGGCGGCGGTGGTTGATCGGCGACCGGGGCCGGGCCATATCCTCCGGGTGGCGATCCGAACGGCGTCTGACTGCGGCCGGGTGTCGCCAGGGCCGCGAAAAGGACAGCGGCCAGCACGGACAGGGCAGCGACTTTCGTTCGCCGAGTGCTGTTCATAGCGGTACTCCTTGTAATGGTTGAACCACGTTATTGCATTTGCGTTTGGGCCAAGGACGAGGACGCGGGCTGTACGGTCGGATAGAGGACAAACAGATGAACTCCAGGTTGTTCGGTCGGCGTTTCGACGACCAGGGTTCTTTGGCGCGAGTTGCCTTGCAGTTGGACCCGCACCCGCGGAGTGGTCGCTCGCTGGTCAGCCGTTGAAGCGACATCCTGGACCGCTGGCGACGGCTCGGAAACGAACCGCGTTTTCGCGACGTAGGCGGATGCGCCGATGACCACGAGCAACACCGCAGCCACGCGGATCAGCGGCCACAGGATCGAGCGCGGACGTCGAACGGGCGGCGTCTCGCTGACCTCGCGCAGATAATCGAGCGCGCCCATCAACTGCTCCATCTGTCGGCGATAGCGCCGGCACTCCGGGCAGTCGGCCAGATGGCCATCGAGCTGCGCTTCGCAGCCGTCGGCGAGGCCGTCGATCCAATCATTGAGGCGTTGTCGGACTTCTCGGCAGTCCATGTTCGGACCTCCGCGTCAATCGGTTCGTTCCCATTCGGGATGGCGTGTAACGATCATCTCTCGCAGCGCCTCGCGGGCCAGACTTGCGTGAACCCGCGCGGTGCTTTCGGAGACGCCCATGATCCCGGCGATGTCGCGGTACGGCATGGCCTGCAGATGGCGAAGGACCAGGGCCGTCCGCTGCTGTTCCGGGAGCTCGGCGATCAGGTCTTTGAGCAGTTCGGCCAGTTCTCTGCGGCTGATCTCGCCAGCGGTCCGGTCGGCCGGTTGGGCCGACGAGGCCAGACGATCCGGATCGATCCGCGGCCGGCGCCGGAGTTCGTGACATCGGTTGACCAGAATTCGCGTCACCCACGGCCACCATTTCTCCAGGCTCCTGATCTGTTCACGTTTGCCCTCGGCTACGGCCAGGGCGTCCTGGACCGCGTCTTCGGCGTCGTGCCAGTTCCACAGGAAGCGGTAGGCCAGCCGGACAAGCCGCACGCGCCACCGGGCCACGTCCTGGGCGGCCGGTCGGTCCTCATGTTGAGCCCGCACGGGCGGGGCGGTCGGCGTCGTTTTTCCGGCACGGTTGACCACCAACGTTCCTCATTCCGCAACAGAAGATGCACGGACCGCGGGATTCGTTTAGCCGAAAATGTCCGGATGCCAAGCCGGCTGGGGCCGGTAGGGTTTGCTGCAATGCCGCCGTGGACCATTCTACGTCTTGGGGCGGGCGATCGCAAGCGGTAAGTCCGCCTGACAGCGGCGGTTAGGATGAGGGCCGTCGGGCGGGCGAGATGGCAGCCGCCGGTCCGCTATTTGCGGATGTGGGCGGGCGGGCGGACCATGTCCAGGGCGTGCTGGGCGTGGTAGATGCGCTCGAGCTCGCGGAAGGCCGCCTCGCAGCGGTCGGAGACGCGGAACTCGCAGCGGGCCAGTTCGGCGTCGATTAAGGCTCGCAAGTAGAGCACGCGCCATCGCCACGACTGCCGCACCGGATCGGGAAGCTGAGCGTCGGTCTCAGCGATCAGCCGCCAGGCCTCATCCGCGCCGGCGATGCTGGTCATGACGATGCGGGTCACGCCATCCGCGTCGTGTCGCCGGCGTTCGATGTTCTTTTCGAGAATGGCGATCGCCCGACTGACCGG
This sequence comes from Phycisphaerae bacterium, assembly GCA_012729815.1. NCBI lineage: Bacteria > Pseudomonadati > Planctomycetota > Phycisphaerae > Phycisphaerae bacterium. The sequence goes on from JAAYCJ010000054.1 coordinate 21,425, forward strand.
ATCGACGGCTGCGGGTGAGAAGTTGAAGGCGATGTACTCCCTGACGGTTTCGTGGGCGGGACGGTCCGGGTCCCAGTAGAGTTGGGCACAGATGGCTTTGTTGATGTCTTCGTAGATCCCCTCTGAATAGGGAAAGCCGCCGGAGAGTTTGTCCTTCGTCACATCCCAGAGCGACTGCAGGTAAGCCGGAGCGGGGTTGGCTCCGTACCCGCCCCACGGCTCGTGGAGATACATGCTGATTTCGGGGAAGTTGATCATCGGCAGGCCGCCGGGCGAACCGTGGGCGAGAGGATACGGCGGGAACTTCCCACCGTAGTTATCGGCCAGGATGTAATCGATCCAGTCCGGGCGCTGGCGGTTGAATTCGGCTGTGATGCCTTCCCACTCGCCGATTCCCCAGCGGTCGAAGTACCAGGTGGAGAGGATGACCTTTCCGTCGGGAAAGAACCGGCGGTAGAGGCGGGCGATTGGCTCGCCCGCTTTGAGGAATCCGTTCGCTCCCCAGACCTTGCATTGTTCGCAGGTGCATCCGCCGCTGTCGTAGGGCCAGAGCATGTAGTAGTCGAGGCCGGTCTCCTGGAAGACGCGGAGCTTCTCTTCGTTCCATTTCAGGAGCAGGTCCATCGCGCCGGGTTTGTTGGGGCACAGTTCCGGGCCGAGGTTGTAGATGCGTGGGCCGTGGTCGGCGTAGTAGCCGTTATGATTGACCGTGCCGCTGTCGGCCCGCAGGTCGGCTGGGCTGGTGGCATAGGCTTCGTTGACCGGCGTGCCCATGGCCGTCGCGAGCCCCAGGTCTTTGGCCGTCTGAAACAGGGCCCGCAGCCGCGTCAGCATCGCCTGGGCTTTGGGGTCATCGATGCTGTCGAAATGGTGCATGTCGAACCAGACCAGGAGCACGTTGACGCCCCAGAGCGAGAGGTCCTCGACGTACTGCCTGACCTCCTCGATCGGGGCCTCGTGATAGTAGTTGTGGAAGTGGGTGGCGAAATAGATGCCTCGCACGGTTTTTTGGGGGACGGAGGCGCCGCGCCACGGACTGAGAACGAGTCCATCTTCACGGTAGCCGCAGGTGCGCAGGAACTTGCCGACGCCGTAGAGCAGGCCGAGGCGGTCGTTGCCGGCGATGCGGATGGTTCGCAAGCCGCGGTCGGAGATCCGGAATCCCTGGCGTCCGATGCCCGGTTCGATGGCCAGTTCGACGGTGATCGGCGCTTCGCCGGAGGTCACGGCGACGGCCGGACAGCGCCGGCCAAGCTGCCGCGTGAACACCGCGGCGACGTTTTCCGCGGGCTCGTTTCGATCCGGCAACAGGACGAGGCGCACGGCTTTTATCGTCTCGAAAGGCCCGGAAGACGTGAGAGAAGGATTGGTGGCGTCCACCGCTGTGCTCCCTTCCGGTGCATTGGCGGAGCAGGCCGGCGGACCCAGACCGCACAGAACACCGATCGCCAAGAGAACCCAACTTGCGTTGTTCATGCCGGTTCTCTTACCCTGCCGATCCTCCTGAGTCAACCTCCTCCATCATCTTGCGTTCCGGCATCCTCGACTCGACTCGCCTTGACGGATCGCTCCTACGGCAGCAATCGGACGGTGTAGCCGGTGACCGGCTGGCCTTCCTTGTCCAGGAGCCGGAGAAACAGCTCGTGGCCGCCGATGTCGTTGTGGATTTTGACCAGCAGGCGATGCTGGCCCTTGCTCAGTTGGACGGGGTATTGCTCCTGGTCGCGTTCGGCTTGGCGGAAGGCGACGTTCTCGGCGACCAGGTTCTCGTCGATCCAGAGCCGGTAGCCGTCGTCGCTGCCGATCGAGAGGGTCACATCCATGTCCTGCGGCACCACGATATAGGCGGCAGCGTATCCGATGCACTGCTCGACGATGCTGCCCTGTTCGACGAGAAGCGGGCTGGTGAAGTGCTTGGTCAGGTCGACGCGGGCGTCGTCGGCGTGCAGCGGCTGCCAAGCCACCCGCACGTCGACCGGGTTCCACTTGGGTTCCGGCACCGATGGGAAGAACGCGAAGTGTTCCTGGTCGACGCGCGGCTGAATGACCGGCTCACCGCGGCCGTGGCCGTAAATCCAGCAGACGTCGAGGAAATCGCTGTCCCAGTTGGCCGGCGTCTTGTCGATCGCCCATCGCAGGCCGGGCGAGGGGAACGGGCCGCAGACCAGCCAGTCGCGGATGAAACCCTGCTCGTCCGGCGTGAAGTCCTTCGACCAGATCTCCTGCATCTCGGTGATCGGCGGCGTGAGGCGCGGCACGTGGAACGCTGAGAACTCGGTGACCTTGGCGCCGCGGTCGTTGTCGCAGGCGATGATCATACGAAGTTGCCGGGTCTTGACCTCGGTGATCGTGTAGTCCTCGAGGGGCAGGCCGGGGCTTCGCCAGTCGGGCGTGCCGCTGCACGGCCGCCACTTGGCCCCGTCGAACCACTCGGCTTTGTAGCGGTCGGGCAGGGCGTCGGTGGGCCAGGCGCAGATCAGGCGGTTGATCGTCTGCGGTTGCGGCCAGCGGTATTCGATCCAGTGTTCGCCCTTGGCCGGTGCCGAGGCCCAGGCTGCGCCGTCGGTCTTGCCGTCGCGAACGGCATCGAGGGTGGCCCCTTCGGCCGTCGAGTCGGCGGCGAGCTCGGCTTGGTCTTTGTAGTCCGTCGCGGTCAAGCGGGTCTGAACCTTGTCCGGGGCGAGCACGTCGTCCTGCTCGACTCGCACGCTCAGGCTGGCCAGATAAGCGTCGATCGCCTCGCGCGTTCCCGTCAGCAGCAGCGGCGAGGAGCCGATCTGGAGTTGGCCCTCGGTCGTCAGCGGGTTGCAGAACAGATCCATCAGTTGGATGCTTTGGTCCTTCGGCGGCTGGATGAAGCGGCTCTCGCCGAGTTTCAGACGGATCGCCCAGACGCCCGCGATCGTCCGATCGCCCTTCTTGAACCGCAGCCCCCACAGACCCTCCGGCAACTCCGGCCGACCGTCCGGCGATGCGCCGGTCAGCAGGCGGTTGACCTGGGCCATCGCCACCGCGGCCGGCAGCGGCGTCTCCTCCCAGTCCGTCAGCGCCCACGAATTGCCGTACGCCGTCCCGCTGTGATAGTAATTCCAGCGGATGTTGTAGTGCAGATGCAGCATCAGGTAGCGGGCCGCCATGGCTGTGCCGAGTTGATATGAGACGGGCGTCCGCTTGACGAATCCCTTGCCGCTCCAGAGGCCGTAGGGCATCGTGCCGCCGATGTAGAAGCTTTCCATCGGGCACAGGCCGGACTCGGTATCCCAGAGCATCTTGCCCGCCCCGCCGTGCTCGTCGAGGATCGTCCGCAGGCCCTGGACGTACTCGTCGAACCGCAGGTCCATATCAAGCGGATGGGTTCCGCCGCCGCCGAAGTACAGGTGCGCGCTGATCACGTCGAGCGGTTTGCAGAAGCCGGCTTTGGCCATTTTCTCCCACCACTTGAGGCCGGGCGGAATCTCTTCCGGCGGGCCGCCGGCCAGGATGGTGGCGTTCGGATCGGCCTCGCGGATGACCTTCGCCGTCTCGGCGACCCGCTTGACGTGCCTGGCGACGAACTCATCGGTCGGCTGATCGTACGGCTCGTTGTAGATTTCGTAGGCCTTGATCCGGCCGCGATAGTGCTCAGCCACTGCGCGGACGTAGGCCAACCACAATTGATCGTAATCGTCGCGACCGATTGCCCAGTCCGGGGCTCGCTCCAGGACGACCAGTTCGGCCAGCGGCGCATCGAGCGGCTCATAGTCGAACTGGAACGGCCCGTTCTCCTCCGGCTGGACCGTACGCCAGAAGAGCTCGCCGCCGCCGATGTCCCACTTGCGGTTCCACTTGGCGCCCATCCAGCGGAGCAGCGGCAGGTTGCCGTGTCCGCCCACCAGGTCGTTGACCGGCGGTTCCAGCGGCGACGCCACGCGGCTGACCATACGCTGATAGTCCCGCTGCGCGCCGTCCGGCATGGTCACCAGGAATCGCAGCAGGTACGGGCCGAACCTGGCCGGCACGGGGATGACTTCCATCCTCTGCCGCGGGGCATCGCCTCCCAGCGGAAAGGTGAAATCGTACTGGCCGACCTGCTCGTGTTCGTAATCCAAAATGATGCAGTGGACTTTGGCCTCGCCGTTGATGCCTTCCGACGCGCCGCCTCTCACGCGAATCTCGACCGGCATCTCCGGTGTCACCCAGATCGGATGGAGGTGCTTTTCGGGCCAGTCCAGCAGCAGCGTTGACCACTTCTCCACCGCCAGTCCCGCCGTCGGCTTGTATTGCTCCGGAAGCGGCTCGCCCGCCGGTACGATGGTGAACCAGTCGATCATCGCGGCGGCATCGCCCCATAGGTCGAAGCAATCCGTCGCACAGGTCGTGCCGAACCGGAAGGGCCCGATCACAGCCGGACCGGACGGATTGGCGTAGGCCACCGGGAATACCGCGTCGGCCACCGCCACATCGAACCGCACGCGCTCGCCGGCACTTTCGTGGTGCGTCGCCCGCAGGTAAAAATCATAGTCGTTACCCGGCAGCGACTCGCCCTCGCCAAAGACCACCCGGGCCAGGTCCTGCGGATTGAGACCCAGGCTCTGAAAGCCGTTGGGAAACATGTAACGCGGCGTCAGCGTGCACCGGACATCGCAGTTGATCGGATTGGCGACTTGCGCATGCACCAGACCACCCAAAGACAGCGCAGCGAGAACAACCGCGAGTGAGCATTTTCGCATCGTGGAGACTCCTTTGGCGAATGAAGACGAACAGATCGAGACCGCTATTCTTTTCTCGAGTAGTAGATCAAGTCGGACATCACTTCCGCATCGGTCAGGGCTCGGGCGTGCCCGTCAGGAAACGCTCCGTTCGCAAAGGCGCGAGGCGGCTGGCCTGTGGCGTAAACGGCGCCGGCACTGATTCCCGGGCCGGCGTGACGGAACACGATCGGGTTGCCCTAAGTGTATCGTGGCGGAAAGACCACGCCGTGGCCAATGCATTCCGACCAGCCCAGCGTGCCCGAGGGATAGAGAATCTCATCGACGCGCCACCAGGGGAAGTAGGGCGAGGACGGCGGTCCTCCGGGGGAATAGACATGGCCGCCCAAGAGCGTATTCCAGCCATAGGGCATCCACGTCCCGCCACCTACCTCGCAGATGGCCTGCGGCTCGCTGGGACAGGCGTACGGCGGAAGATTGTGCGGTTCCCCATATGGGCACGTCCACTGGTCACGGAACACGTCCATACCACCGTTGCCGATGTAAGACTCGACGCGATCGATGGGAGGAGCGCCGTTGTAGTTGTAGCCGGCGTAGTGCCCGACATCGGCGGCGTAGAACATCTGGGCCGTCATGAGCTGCTTGAGGTTGCTCTGGCAGATCGCGACGCGGGCGCTCTCCCTCGCTGCGCTCAGCGCGGGCAGCAGGATCGCCACCAGCACCGCGATGATCGCGACCACCACGAGCAACTCGATCAGCGTGAACGCCGCCGATCGCTGGCGGATCACCGGGTATGGACAACGTGGCCTTATGGTTGTCATCTCTTTGACTCCAAGTTTCCGTCTTGAGGAACGGTTGTATCCGTTGTGATCAGCCGACCGGGAATTGGCGTCGCATGGTCCGGCGGCAGGCCGCCCGCCATCAGCTCCGAGAGGATGTCCACCGCCCGTTTCGCCATGAGGATTTCGGGGATCTCCATCATCGGCGTGAGAAAGGAGCTGCGGTACTGCACCTCCCAAGGCGAGGCGAAATAGGTCAAGGCCACGTCGTCGGGCATCCGCGCGCCTTCATGGGCCAGAACGTGCAATGCCCCGTCGTACACCGTCCGGTTGTAGCAGATCGCAGCCGTCGGACGCGGGATCCGCACCAAGACGGTTCGGGCGATCCCGGGATAGGTCCACTTCGACCGAGCCAGATGCAACGCCGACGTGTCGAGGTCCGCCTCGGTCAACTCATCCAGCACTCCCCGGTACCGGTCGCGTGCGGCGTAGTGATCGGCGACAAAGCCGATATACCCGATGCGCCGGTGGCCTTGTTCGATCACGTATCGCGTCAGCATGCGTGCCGTGCCGTACTCATCGGCGTTGACGCACACCACGCCCCGTTTCGGCTCGCGGTTCACCCACACCACCGGCGAGCCCATCTCAGCCAGGCGCTCGTCCACGTGGTCCGGCACCAGACCCGTCGCGTCGATGCCGATGATCCCGTCCACGGCCAGTTCCGAGAACAACTGGGGCGGCTCGAGGAATTCCTTGGTGCGCACGTCGATGTGGAACGGCTCGAAGACGGCTGAGTACCCCCGGTCGGCCAGTTCGTCGGTCGCCCCGTCCAGATAGCCCGTATACGTCGAGTGGCTCGTTCCCTTGCCGCCGTAGCGCATGACCACGCACGCCACGCGGCCGAACCGCCCGCGCCGCATCGCCCGGGCGGCGGAGTGCGGATGGTAGTTGCACCGCTGGGCCGCCTGCATGACCCGGTCGCGGGTCCGCGAGGTCACCAGCGGACTGCGGCTGAACACGCGCGAGACAGTCGCCGTGCTCACGCCCGCCATTTCCGCCACTTCTCGGAGGTTCTTGGCCATCGTCCCACGTGCTCCCTGGTGCAACAGTTGCATGCTATCCGAAATTGTAAACGTTTACAAGAGAAATCTTGCCACCGTGTTTCTCAAGGCGTTATACTGGGCAAACGTGCCGGTCGGCGATCCGGCCCGGCGACGCCCAGAGAAGGCGGCATCCGTTGCAACCCGCTGAGCAACCGATACTTACGCTCATCCAGTTCTCCGACGCCCACGTCGGCAACCCCGCCAACCTCCCCCGTCACGACCGCCTGGCCGCCGCGGTAGAGCTGGCCAACGCCCGCAAACCCGCGTTCGTAATTGATACCGGCGATGTGGCGAGTCATCCGGTTTATGGCGCGCAGGCGGAGTATCTGGCGGAGTTTGATGGGTATCTGGAGCATGTGGCCCGGCTTGCCCCGCCGCTGTATGTCGTGCCGGGCAATCACGATATCGGTTATCCCGAGCCGGCGGCGCCGCGGGCGGATGGGACGCCGTGGGGGGAGTATCGGGAACTGGTTGCGGCGTACCGGCTGCGATTTGCCGTGATGGATCAGTCGTTTGTACACAGCGGGTTTCGTTTTATTCTGGTCAACAACAATCCGCGGACGTCCAAAGGACCGGGGCACATCTCGGCTGAGCAGTTTGAGTGGATCGAGCGGGAGTTGGCTTGCGGTCAGACGACGTTTGTCTTCTGTCACGTTGAGGTGCTGCACGAGGGCGTCGGCGAGCCTTGGGGGCCGTCGTCCGAGCGGCTGAGCGCCCTGTGCCGGCGACACGGCGTGCCGGCGGTCGCGTACGGGCATCGGCACGAGATGCATTTGACGCCGCTTGACGGCACGCTGTATGTCATGTGTCCGGACCTGAAGGTCCCCGGCCACCAGGCGATCCTCGAGTATCGCCTGTTTGCCGGTCACTTCGACCTTTGGTCGTTCGATGTTCTTTCCGGCCAGGGCGAACGTCTGGGCCGATTTGATTTTGCTCGGGAGAACCACTCTGATGGTAAAGCTTGACTGGGTCCGCAAGATTTATGATGACAGCATGCACTGCGCATTTACCGACATGGTTCGGTGGAACGGCTGGTATTACGTGGCCTTTCGCCGGGCTTTCGCCCACGGCATGGTGCCATTCGGCGACGTGTTCGTGATCCGCAGCCGCGACCTGGGGCAGTGGGACGTCTGCGGGATGCTGACCACCGGCTTTGACGATCGGGATCCGGCGTTTGTCGCCGACGACGACCGGCTTTGGGTTTACTTCTACTCGCGTTTCGCGGAGACCGCGTTGGTCGACGGCCGCCTTCACCGCATAGAAGGCGGGGCGCAGCGGTCGCAGACGTACGTTTCGTGCACGAGCGACGGCGTGTCATGGCACGTGCCGGTTCCGGTGTACAAGCCGGACGTGTGGCTGTGGCACCCGCAGCGGTTCGATGACGGCTTCTACTGCGCCGCCTACGAGACCAAGGCCGATCGTGCCGCCCGCGAGCTGATGCTGTTGCGGTCCGACGACGCGGTGGACTGGCGCAAGGTCTCGACCATCCAGGAGAACAACGGCGGCGAGTCGTTTATCGTTCGCGACGAGGACGGGCGCTTTATGGTGGTCAACCGTGGCGCCCTCAACGAGGCCCGGACGGATTTTCTCCATGCCGATCCGCCGTATGTCGCATGGTCCGGCTGGCGGGTCGCGCACGGCATGCAGAGTCCGAACGTGGTTCGCGTGGCGGGCCGGCTCATCGCGGCAGGTCGGCGATCGATCGTCGATCCGCCCGACTGGTGCAAGGCGGTCACGTCGATTTTCGAGATCGATCCGGAGAAACAGACCACGCAGCGGCTGCTCGATCTGCCATCCGGCGGCGATACATCCTACTGCGGCATGGTGGTCGAGAACGATGGTTCGATCCTGCTCAGCTACTACTCGCAGCACGAGTACATCAGTCGGCCGGATTTCCGTCACGGCCAGCGGCCCGCGTCGATCTACCTGGCAAAGCTGAGCGTTGGGTGATGGCCGTCTGAGGGGTGTGACGTCGGTTCAACTTGCCTTTGGGACAGCACGGAGCACGCGGAACACGCGGAGAGGGCAAGGAGTCAGACTTCAGTAGTCAGAAGTCAGAATCAAGAAAGACCCCGCCGAGGGCGGCGGAGCTGATGGAGGGCAGCCGCCGGCCTTTCGCACCGCACACGGATTCCTCTTGCCCGCCCGCCGCCAGTGCGTACACTGAATGCTTCGGCAGATTCACCGCCACGCGTATGCACGGAGAAACGCCTTGGAATTCATTGACTACATCATTCCCTTCGAGCGGATCGCTGCGATGTCCACCGGTCCGCAGGTTCTGCTGATCCTGGTGATCATCGGGGCCAGCCTGGCCGTCCTGACCAAGGGGGCTGATTGGCTGGTGGACGGGGCGGCCCAACTGGCCTACCGGCTTGGCATTTCCAAGATCATCGTCGGGGCCACGGTCGTCTCGCTGGGGACGACCACTCCGGAGACGGCGGTTTCCGTCCTGGCCGCTTTGCGCGGCGAGATCGGGATTGCGCTGGGCAATGCGGTCGGTTCGGTCATCTGCGACACCGGGTTGATCTTCGGCCTCGGCTGCCTGCTCACCCGGCTGCCGCTCGATCGCTTCATTCTCAACCGCCACGGCTGGCTCCAGTTCGGCTCCGGGCTGCTGCTGGTCTTCCTGGTGGTGATCTCGACCGCCGTCTACGGTGCGCCGGTGATCACCCGGCCGATGGGGGTCATGCTGCTGTGCCTGTTGGCTGGGTACATGTTCATCTCGATCCGGTGGGCCCGCAACCATCCCAATCCCACCGGGGATATCCCCGCCGTCACCCACAGCGTGACCGCCTGCATGATGATGATCATCGTCGGCGTGTTCATGGTCGTCTTCAGCGCCCAGGCGCTGATCCGGTCGGTCGCGCTTCTGTGCAATCTGCTGGGCATTCCCGAAGCCGTGGTCGCAGCCACGGTGGTGGCGTTCGGCACTTCGCTGCCCGAACTGGTCACCGCCCTGACCAGCATCCGCAAAGGGCATCCGGAGATCATGATCGGCAACATCGTCGGCGCCGATATTCTCAACGTCCTCTTCGTCACCGGGGCGTCGGCGGCGGCCGTCGCACTGCCCGTGCCGGCGGAGGTGCTGCGGATTCACCTGCCCACGATGATCCTGATCCTCCTGCTGTTCCGAATCTTCATCTACACGAGCCGAGACCACTTCCGCCGATGGTACGGCATCCCCCTGCTCGCGATCTACGCCGCGTTCATCATCGTGTCCTACTTCGCCCGCGGCATCGTGGGGCTATAGCCGTCCCGTCAGGCAGGCGTCAGCGGTCCGCCCGCCGACCTGTGCGGTCGCGTCACCGGCACACCGGCGCGGCGGTTACTCCAAGGACCAGGTCTGGCCCCAGTTGTCGAGCAGACGTTGGAAGTCCGGGAACCCGATCATGCCGTCCCGATTGTAGTCGAGCAGGAAATCGTACCGTCCGTCTCCGGTGTAGATGGTGGCGCTCCACGCGTCATACATCAGCTGGAAATCGCTGTAGCCGACGATCCCGTCGTAGTCGAAATCGGCGTAGATCGGCGGAGCGTCCAGGTCGCACTGGCCGCCGTTCCAATCGACGGTGATCGCCGCCCGCTCGTCCTGCGTTCCGAAGTGGCCGACCGTCCAGCAGGAGTACGAGTCGATCAGCACGATGTCCTGGGTGATCCCGGTGATTTCCATCCGGTCCGGCGAAATCTCGACAAACCGCACCGTCACCGGCAGGAACTCCAGGACGTGACCGGAGGCGTCCTTGGTCCTCAGGAAGACCGTTCCTTTGGTGTTCAGAGCGGGATCGGCGGGCAGCGCCCGCGGCAGTCGCCAGGTGATCCTGGCCACGTAAGGCGTCGTCAGCATGATCGACCCTTCGTCCACGTACTCCGGATCCACCCAGCCGGTTGCCGGATCCAATCCGTTTGGATCGTAGAAGATCGGCAACAGGTATACCCCGCCCGGCGGGACTTCCTCGAATGTCCCGTTCGGGTCGATCCGGCCCCAGGAGAAGTAGACGATGGCGTTGGGATCGTAGTAGTTCGGGTCCGCCTCCGGATAGTCCATCGGCGCCGGCTCCACTTCCGGCTCAGCCGGCGGATCGTCAGCGGTCCTCGAATCGAGGTGGATGATCAGCGGAGCCAGTTCTCCAGACGGCGCTGCGCCGCCCTCGCCGCCATCCGACGGGGCCGATCCGCCGCCGGGATAGACGATCCCCGGATCGGGGCTGTAGTACTGGAAGCAGTTCTCCATCGTGTTCCAGAACAGGATTTCCGAACCGGGATAGGCGTCGAGGAAGAACGCCTTGAGGTAGAAGCAGGCGCTGGGCTGACCCAGAGGCACGCTGATCTTGATGTCGACGTACGTATAGGTGTAGTCGGCCGGCCATTCCTTGCCGGGCAGACCGTTGGGGTCGCCCAGTCCGACCACGACGTAAGCCAGCCCATTGGCATCGCTTGGCGTGATGTCCACGTAGCCCAGGCTTTCCCAGCGGTCGAAGGGCCCTCCGGCGACGGGCGTTCCGCCGCCCGAGAAGGTATCCCAGTGCCCTATCACTTCCGCCCTCAGCCCGATCCCATCTTTGAAGTACGGCCCCCCGTGTGTGTCGAGCATCTGGACGGCGTACCGGAACTCGCCTCGGCGCATGGTTCCTCTGCCGTCGTGATTCTCGGTGTATGACCACTGGTCGAGCATCCAATTCTGCCACCAGGGATAGTTGGGATCGTAGCCGCCGCACGCGACTACAGAGATGTCGAAGACGAATTTCGCCTCGGCGACGTTCGCCTGCTGGCACCCGTCGATCACCAGCAGGGGCATCAGAACGATCAGGACAAGAATCACCTTCTTGGTCGTTCCAGTCGTCATGGCAGGCCCCCTTTTGCGGAATGGAACGGATGTGGATTGGAACCCGTACGACCCGCTGTCCCGTCCCGCCTATGGTCCGTTCATGGCCGTTCCTCCTCCAGAGATCTCGCGTCGCGCCCGTCCCCTCTCGCGGGCGTGAAGCGGAGTCCTCCGTGCATCGGCCGGTAGACCAGGTTCCTCTGCGGGTGCCGCGTCACCAGGTCCCTCGCCAGCCGGTCCAGGACCTCGGGATCAGACACGTCCGCGCCCTCTTCAAAAGGAACAAACGGCACAAACCAGTCCGTACAGCCGGAAAAGCTCAGGTCGTGCGGATCGAACGATTCGAGCGTGATCCTGTTCAGGGGCCGGCGAAGGATCTCCGACCCGTCGGCGGCACAGAAGGTGGTGATGTCCATCGGGATGTAGTAGTCGCCCGGTTCGGCGTGCCGTGCCAGCAGCATGGCCAGTTTCCTGAACCACCGCGGTCCACCGGCGACCCGGCCCGCCGCAGCAAAGCGATAGGGCCCGTACCGCGGCCAGCATTCCTCGACGTCCTCGACGGCTGGGTCCATCCAGATCGGCCGCACGAGCATGCCCTCCTCCTGGCCCACCGGTCGCGGTTCCTCCCATGTGTTCCACACTTCCAGCACTTCCTCGGTCAGCGGCGCCACCCGCTCCCATGTGAAGCCCAGCCGCAGAACTCCCCGCCCGCCGGTGACCGCCTTGAGCCGTCGATCGATCTCCTCGATCGATGTGCCCGGCTCCTTCAAAGCCGCCACGAGGGCCGCCGCCCGGACGTGGTCTTCTTCCGTCAGCTCGATCGGACCGCGCGGCAGCCCCAGGAAGGCCACCACAGACGCTGCAGCCAGCAGGAGAAAGGCCGCTGACCAATAGACCGCGGCATTTCTGATCTTCATGATCATCGTCCTGACCATCCGTTGACACCGTTTCCTCACCCAGGACCGCGCGATGCGAGCGCATCGCCTCCGGACCATCCGTGGAAGAACTTGAGGCGTCCGACCCTGGACGCTCCTGGCGCCGACGGCCGGGCTTTGCCGGTCCCGAAAGCACCTGCCCGAGAACGGCGGGAGAATGGCGCCATGCTCAGGCCCGGTCCGGCGACCGATCAGACTGGATTGACAAAGGCCGAGAACACGTCCCAGGAGAATCTCACGGCGCCGGCCAATGGAACG
>JAAYCJ010000055.1 GCA_012729815.1 Phycisphaerae bacterium
GGCATCTCGTACGCACCCGTCGCCTGACTGCTCGATCGGCCCGTCACCTTCAACGCCACCGGCGTGACCGCCTGCGTCATCTTCCGAATCTGCTCCGGCGTCGCGTTCGGCACAAACACCGGCGTCACCGTGTCGATGAATATCTGACGCCGCTCCCCGCGGGGAACACCCTTGACCGCCTCCGCATACGCCTCCGGCGTCGATGCCTCAGCCAACGCCGAATCCAACCCCGTCTTCGACGCCGCCTCCGTCACCATCGCCATGATCCGCGGATGAATGTACTGCATCGACCGCAGCTTCGCCACGTACTCAGCCAGACCCGCCTTCTCCGGTCCGCCGCCGGTCAACTGCTTGTACTCCCGCAGATAACGGTCGTACTTGTCCACCACCTGCTTGATCCGCGGCTCGTGCTCCTGACGATCGCTGGCGATCTTGCTCGAATCGCCCGCCCCCTTCAGCCACACCACCCCCGCCGCCAGCACCAGGCACGCCGCCGCCGCGCCGAACCAGTACTTCTTCCCTCGCCAGACCGCCTCCTTCGCCACCTCCGGAGGCATCAGGTCCGTCTCCACCTTCGCCTGACCAAGCCCCTGCACCGCCAACCCGTACGCCACCCCGAACGACAGCAAATTCTCGTTGAACTCCACCTCGTTCAGGCCGCCCGCCAGCTTCAGCTTCCCGAACGTCTCCACCCGCTCCACCGGCATCCCAACGTTCTGCTGCAAAAACTTCAGCAGACCCGGCAGGCGAAACGCGTTGCCCAACGCGTAGACCTTCTGAACCTCCGCCTCCCGGTTCACCGACGTGTAGAAACCCACCGACCGCTGAAACTCCGCCGACAGGTCCGAAAACACCGGACGCATCGACTGGAACACCGCTCTCGCGTACTTGCTCGTCGCCGCCGTCCGCTTGAGTTGCTCCGCCTTCGTGAAATTCAGCTTGAAGCTCTTCTGCAGCGACTCCGTGAAATTGTTCCCGCCGATCGGAATGTTCCGAAGCCACAGCCGGTGGCCCTCAGCAATCAGAAAATTCGTATTCTGCGCCCCCACGTCAGCGATGATCACCGCGTCGCTGCCCATCATTCCCTCAAACAGGCACGCGTTGTACAACGCCACCGGCGCCGTCTGCACCACGATCGGGGTCAAATTCAACTCACGAAAGTAGTCCAGGTACTGGGCGATCAGTGACTGCTTGATCGCAAAAATCCCCACCTCAATGTCCGGACCGTCCGACGCCCGGAACACCTGGTAGTCCCAGACCACCTCGTCGATCCCGAACGGAATCTGCTGCTTCGCCTCATAGTCCACGATCGCCGGTATCTTCTTCGGCTCTACCGGCGGAAGCTTCGAAAAACGGGCGAAACTCCGATGACCCGGCACCGACAGAACGATCGGATCACGCCCCAGGTCCGCCTTCGACACCAGCTTCTTGAGCGTCCCTCGAATCAACGCCGGTTCGTCCGCGTCCGGCTGAGACAGGATCTGCTCATGCTCGATCGTTATAAAATTATCAACCTCAATCACGTCCCCTGACAGTCGGGCGTGCAGAGCCTTCAAGGCGCATTGTCCGATGTCAATCGCCCAGATCGCTTTTGCACCTGCCATGCATGATCTCCTCTCAGCGGTTGCGGCTGTTCAACCTCATGCGTGTATAATTACAATTACGGTCGGCAAACCCGCTCGGTGCGTGCGGGAGGCGGGGCCACTTGTTAAATTCTATGCCATGAAGTTTTATAAAGTCTCTAACCTCGGATGCAAAGTCGCTCAGTTCGAAGGCCAGCAGGTCCGTTCCCTCTTGGAACGGTTCGGGTTGCTCGAAGCGGGGCCGGAAAAACCGGATCTCTGCGTCATAAACACCTGTGCCGTTACGGCGTCGGCTGCCTCCAAGTCGCGGCAGGCGGTTCGGGCTTTGGCTCGCAAGTTTCCTGACGCCAGGCTCATCGTCCTCGGATGCTGCGCTTCGTCGGGCCCGGCGGACCTCGGCGACCTGCCGCAACTGGCCCTCCTGGCCGACCATCGTCGCGGCATCCTCTCCGCCCTGGAAACCTTCCTCGCACACCATCTCGGGCGCCGTTCCAACGGGCCCGACAATGCCGGAAACCTACTGTCTGGCGACAGTTACGCCAACATTGATATACAAACCGATTGCCCGCGAAACGTCAAGGATATTTTCCAGCCGTACCCCGTCGAGGCCTTCGCCGGACGCCATCGGGCGATCCTCAAGGTCCAGGACGGATGCGACGCCCGGTGCAACTATTGCATCATCCCCAGCCTCCGGCCCGACCTCGCCTCCGCGCCCAAGTCCTTTGTTCTCGACCAGGCCCGCCGATTCCTCGACGCCGGACACCGCGAAATCGTCCTGAGCGGCATCTTCCTGGGAGCCTACGGACGCTCGACGGCGAAGAAAATACGTATTAC
>JAAYCJ010000056.1 GCA_012729815.1 Phycisphaerae bacterium
CATCTCCGGCGTCAGCGAGTCGTAATCGACGCCGCTGGGCTTGATCACGACCCGGCCCTGCTCGGGATCGTAACCCGAGGCGTTACCCGAATGCATGGTCACCAGACCCGTGGCTGGCAACAGACGATTGACGCGACAAACTTCGTTGCGAAGGGCTTCGATCAACATCGTGGTCCTTTCAGGAACGGCGCGACTGCTCACGAATCCGAATCAGTTGCTTCATCACCTCGTACAGGCTGGACTGCCACTGCCGGGTGCCGAAGGCGTCGTGCAACATCTGGTAGATTTCGTACAACTGGCGATAGGTCTTGACGGCTTCGGCCTTCGGCTCGAACACCCGCGGTTTGGTCCCAGTCATCTTCGCCTGCGCGGCCGGAACGTTGGCGTACGCGCCGCCCGCCACCGCAGCATAGATCGCCGCGCCCAACGCACAGGTCTGCGACGCCCGGCTGATCTTCATCGGCCGACCCGTCACGTCCGCGTAGATCTGCATCACCAGCGGGTTCTTTTCTGCGATGCCGCCGCAGTTGACGATCTCATTGACCTTCACGCCGTACTCTTCGAACCGGTTGATGATGGTCAGCGCTCCGAACGCGGTCCCTTCGATCAACGCCCGATACACCTCCGCCGGACGCGTGTGCAGCGTCTGGCCCACCAGCAGGCCGGTCAGCAGCGGATCGACCAGGATCGTGCGGTTGCCGTTGTTCCAGTCGAGGGCGACCAGGCCCGACGCCCCGGGTTTCAACTCCGCCGCCTCCTTCGTCAGAGCCTCATGGGCGGCCGCATCCGAGCCGTAGGCCTTGCGGCAGAACTGCCCGACAAACCAGTTGAAGATATCGCCCACCGCCGATTGCCCAGCCTCCAGGCCCAGGTACGACGGCACGATCGAACCGGGCACGATCCCGCACAGGCCGGGAACATCGGCCACCTCGCCGTCCGGTTTGGCGATCATCATGTCGCACGTGCTGGTGCCGATGATCTTGACCAGCACGCCCGGCCGAATGCCCGCGCCGACTCCGCCCGCGTGGGCGTCGAACGTGCCGACGCATACCGGAATGCCCGCCGGCAGCCCAGCCTTATCCGCCGCTTCGCGGGTCAGCTTGCCCGCCGGCTGGTCCGAGGTGAGGGCCCGATCGTAAAGCCGGTCGCGCAGATCCGCCAACGCCGGATCGACCGCCGCCAGAAACTCCTTGTCCGGCAGTCCGCCCCACGCATCGTTGTACATCGCCTTGTGGCCCGCCGGGCAGATGCCGCGTTTCATCGTCCGCGGATCGAGGCTGCCGGTCAAAAATGCGGGCACAAAGTCCGCCGCCTCGACCCACGAAAACGCGGCGTCGAACACCCGCGGGGCCGAACGCCGGCAGTGCAGAATTTTCGACCAGAACCACTCCGACGAATAGACCCCGCCGCACTTGCCCAGATATTGCGGCCGCAACTTGCCCGCCTTCTCGGTGATCTCCGCCGCCTCCGCGTACGATGTGTGGTCCTTCCACAACCAGGCCTGAGCGGCCGGGTCGTTCCGGAACCGCGGATTGACCGCCAGCGGCTGGCCCTCGCGATCGACGGGAAGCGGTGTGCTGCCGGTGGTGTCGACGCCGATGCCGATCACCCGCTTGGCGTCGAACTGCGGATCGGTCTTCGCAGCCTGTTTGATGGCCTCGCCGGTGCAGGCGAAGAAGCCATCGAGGTAGTCGGCCGGATTCTGCCTCGCCAGGTTCGGGTCGGCTGGATCGAGCAGAATCCCCGCCTCGCCGCTCGGATACTCGGTCACAGCCTCGGCGATCTCGCTTCCGTCATCGGCCGAAACCACCACCGCCCGTACGCTGTTGGTTCCGTAATCGAGCCCAAGGACGTATCGCCGGTCCGCTTGTGCCGTCATCGTTCACCTGCCTCCTTCGATCGCGATAGGATCACGACTGACCCGCCATGCTAGCGGACACGCCGCGCGCTGTCAACCGCGGATGCAGGTCCGCCCTCGGCGAACGGCCCTTCTCAAAATACAGACATCACGCCGCAAACCCCGCTACCGCACCGTCAGGATCAGCGGGACCGACGGCGTCAGTTCGATGGTCTGACCGTCGATCGGCTGATCGTTCAGCAGGTTGACCAGCGTGCCGTCGGCGGGCCGGCGAAGCACCGCGCCGACTGGCTCCGGATGGATGTTCATCACGAAGGTCATCGACTTGCCCGCCGCGTCGAGCACGGTGAAGTTGATCACGCTCCGCTGCGGCTCGACCAGCGACGAGACGCTCGACGCCATCGCCGAGGTCACCGGGGCCAGATCGGCGGTGTCGGCGAGCCGGATGATCTTCGCCCCGGCGCCTTCCGCGGCCTGGAGATAGCCTTCGTAGGTCGCGTTCAGATCGGCCTCGGGCGGCACCACGATCGTCTTATACTTCCCGGCGATCTCCTCGTTCATCGCCTCGGGCGGCAGAATGTCAAATGCCGGACCGGCATAACTGCACAGCTTGTACGCATCGGGCAGCCGCCAACCGTTATCGACCAGCAGCACGTCGGGCCTGAACCGCTGGAACGTGCTGACGATCGAGCCCAGCCGTTGAATATCCAGCGACGTCTGGCAGAAACCCTGCACCGCCCACGGCTGCGTCAGGATGCACTCCTCGAAGTTCTCGATCGTCCGGCCCCAAACCCACACGTAGTT
Source organism: Phycisphaerae bacterium (assembly GCA_012729815.1). Taxonomy (NCBI): domain Bacteria; kingdom Pseudomonadati; phylum Planctomycetota; class Phycisphaerae; species Phycisphaerae bacterium. The sequence goes on from JAAYCJ010000056.1 coordinate 2,663, forward strand.
GGCGTCGCAGCCGAGCACCGCACGCCACCACATCAACCCCGGAATGTACTCCGGCGTAACCACGTGGCCGTACCAGATCATGTGCTGCTCCGAGTCGATGATCGGATTGCCCGGCGCCAGCGACCGGTACAGATGCGTCACGATCGCGGTCGTCCACAAATCCATCACCTGGTTGTCGTCCGGATTATCGAGCCGGCTGAAGCAGTCCGACCCAATGCCGGTGAATATCCGCGACAGCGCGACCTTGTCCACGCTCATCAGCCGCCGCCACGCCCCGTGAATCTTCGCGTAGATCAACCGCGTGTCGTCGCGATTGAGCATCTCCGCCGTCAGCCACCGGTAGAACTCGGTCACCCGATCGCGATTGTACAGGAACACGTCTTCGGCGCTGCGGGAAACGCCCGCTTGGTACTGGACCTTCTCAAAGCTCTCGAACGCCGTGCCCCATGCGCCGTTGAGGGCCTCGATCGAGCCGTAGTGGCCGCTGAGCCACCGTCGAAACGCGTCCGGCTCGAAATCGCCCAGCACGAGGTACCACAGCTCGTTGGTCAGATCGTAGCTCAGCAGGTTCGTAAAACTCTTGACCGCGGGAATCGTCACGTCCATGTGACGCACCAGCAGCTCGCGGAAACCGGCGCTGTCCACGTCCCACGGCAGGAACTGGTTGCGCCGGACGCGAAGGCCGCTGCGCGACATATCCGGCCATTTCTCGCGAGCCCACGCGGGAATCGAATGCGGCGTCAGCAGCAGATCGCACGCCATGTTGTTCTCAGCCGCCGCCTTCAGGAGGCCGACGATGTGGTTGGGCGGCTGCACCTGGTTCTCCGAGGGCATGGTGTGGCCCGGACCGCACTCCATCGCCAAACCATTGAGCCCCATCCGCACCCACGTGGCCAAATCCGCGGCGCTAGGCCAGCCGCAGAACCCGTTGATGTAAACCGGCCGATCGCCGTCCATAAAGTCCCCCTCGACGACCTTCAGGTGAAGATTGTCCGACGGCACGGACTCCGGCCACACGGCTTCGCCCTGATCCACCCGGGTCAGCTTGGCCTCCAGATCGTCGCAGAGGCTTTCAACATACTCCAACTGCCGCGCCGCGCGGACCGGCTTGTCCTCAGCCGCCTCCTCACGCGCATAGCCGCAGAACAGATCCACCACGGCGATCGTCGCCTGCGGATAGCGCCGCCATGTCCCCTCGGTGGTAACTGCGTCAAGCCGCGTCTGCAGCGCCGCCGCGCGGGCCGCCAGCCGCCCGCTCCACGCGTCGATGTGCTCCTTGGCGTTCGGATACACAGCGGCAAGTTCGTCGATCCGAAACTCGTACTTGCCGTCGTACATGTACTCCTCGACGCGGTGGGGCATCTCCAGGCTGATCGTCTCGATGCCGTCCAGCGTGCCGTTCCCACCGGGCCAGTACGGCTCCAGGCTGTCCATCCGGACCCGCATCTTCGGCCACGTGTAGTACCACGGCCTCGGGAAGATCGGCGAATCGCGGCCGTCCGTACCCTCGTACAGGCCCGACAGGAACGTCATCTTGGCCGTGCCGTCGGCGTCCTGCACGATGATGCGGATGCGGGCCTCGCCCCACGCAAACTTCTGCCACCGCGGCACCAGAACGTAGATCTGGAGATACTCGGGCGTCCGGTCCAGCCCGACGTTCGGCCGCGACAGCCACGCCGTACCCGGATCGCTCTTGTCGATGGTGAACTTGACGTTGATGCAGCCGTACCCGGTCTTGCGATACGACTTGTCGAGCACCGGCTCGACGTCGTCGTTCCACCGCCAGCTATCGAGACTCTCCATCCGGTCGACAAACACCACGCCCGGCGCCGCCGGGGCCTCCTGGCCATGCGCCGGCGAAAGCAGCATGGTCGCCGCGATCAGGACCACAAAGAGCGTTCTGGCTGTTGCCGTCATCGTCGGTTCTCCACAGGATAAGCCCAGGCGTCCAGCGGCCGCCGTCCTGCCGGAAGCCGCCGCCGTCCGCGCCGGACCAAAACCGGCGCGTGCCCGGATTATTGTATACGCCGACCTCCCGGGCAAGTTTCATTTTGCCTGCCTCAAAACGAAACGGCCGCTGGTTCAAATTGGCTGCGGCCGGAAATGCGCGGTCCCCGTTTCACATGGCGGAACGAAGTGGGTCTGGCCGTCGGGAATTGACCCTCCGGACGCAAAACGGAGCGTAGAGCACCTACCAAGACAGGCCAGAGGACCTCCGGTGTATCCAACGCGGCTTCGAAGTCTAAGGCGACACCGTGCTGGGCCTGCCCACCAGACCACAACAACGAATTCAACATGAACTGCATATGGTAGTTGCCGGAAGGACCAAGAACCACTAACATAGCCGCCGCCACCACCGCACCGACGCCGTCCCTTCTTCCGTCCTGCGGAGCCGTCTGCCCGTGGCGGATGAGGAACGGGGATTC
>JAAYCJ010000057.1 GCA_012729815.1 Phycisphaerae bacterium
GTTACGTCGCCAGCAGCTTCTCCGCGTTGCCGTGATAGATCAGTTCCCGGTTCTCCGCCGGCACGTCCAACGCGATCATGAACTGCCGGTAGAACTCCAGCGTGTCATCCGGGTTGTCCGAGCCGAAAACCAGCTTGCGGATAGGGGGGCAGGGCTGGTCGTCAGCCGAGTCCGGATCGACGACGGCTGATCCGGTGGTATCGTTTCGCCGAACCCGCAGAAACAGCATCCTGAAGAACTCAGCCGGGAAGTACCGCACCGTTCCGCCGGAGAGGTCCGCGTAGACGTTCGGACATTTGGACATCGCCCAGATCGTCTCCCAGAAAAACTGCCCGCCCAGATGGGCGGCGATGATCCGCAGCTCGGGCACCCGCTGGCCGATATCGATCAGGTGGCTCGGCCGGTAGTAGTCCTGGTACTCCACGCTGCTGGTATAGCCGGTATGAAACAGGATCGGCATCCTGAGTTCCGCCGCCCGCTCATAGATCGGCAGGTAACTCGGATGCGAGAACGGATGGCCCACGTACATGACCTTGAGGCCCGCGAACCCCTGGTCCCGATAGCGGACCACGTCGTCGGAGTTGTCCACGTGCTCCGGCTCGACTTCCGGATTGCGCCAGTGAGCGCCCTTCTCCAGCTTCACCGCCGCCAACCCGACCGCATAATCCGGATACCGCCGGAAGAGCTCCCGCACGCTTCGGTTGTTGCCCGAAAACCACACCTGCGAGTAACCCAGACCGTCCCACACCGTCCGACGCTTCTCCTCCAGTTCGCTCGGGTCCACGAAATTGTAGTGGGCGTGACAGTTGATGATCTTCATCGTCAGGCCTCCGGAAGTGTGTGCTCCGTGATTATTGATCCTGCCGCCGCTTCCGCCGGTCGTAATCCTCGACCGTGCCCAGCACGTCCTTGGGGCCGCGCCGCTTGATCTCCTCAAGGTACGCCACGTCGCCCTCGTCGAGACCGCCGGTCGTCGTCAGCGGTCCGCGAAACGCCTCCGCCTCCCGCTGCGGACCAAACGAGAGCACCTTGACCCCGAACGGCGGAATGCACACGGTCGCCGTCACCTCACCGGGGCCGAACTGCACCAGCGACGGCGGATACGCAGCGTCGGCGATCGGGTCGCGCACCTCGTCCACCTTCGGATAGTCCTTGCGGCCGAAGACGACCTGCCCGCGCCACGGCGAGCCGGTGTGATTCATCAGTGTCACCAGCGTGTCGCGCTCGCGGGCGTTGATAATCATCTGACAGCCGGCGCCGTGCTTGGTGACGCCGACGTGCCGGGCGTACAGCGTGTCGATCAACGTTCGGACCACCGCCGACAGCTTCGTCCCGTCGCGGTCCATCCCGTTCGCGCACAGCACCAGGTACAGCCCGCCGCGCCCGACCGACCGCTGCAAAACCAACGGCTGACTCGTCTTTTCATCCGCCGCCCAGACGGACCAACCGGCCGCCGCGACCGAATGGACCGTCAGCCGCTCCTTGACCGGCCACGTGGCATTCGCCGCCGTCATCCGGTTGACGTTCATCGCCTTCGGCTCGACCGCGTGCTCCAAACCCAATTCGCCGCGGGCGGTCGCATCGAGCTGCTCGACGGTCAGGATCGTCTGCCCGCCCTGTTCGGCAAACCGCTTGAGCCGATCCCACAGGCCGTTGTCGGTCCGAACGTCGCCGGCTAGCATGACGGCCTTGTAATACCGGGCCAGCACCTCCGCTGAGGCGTCCTCGGTCACCACGTCGAAGCAATCGGCCCACGTGCTGTCGCGCAAATAGCCCGCTGAGGCGCTTCGCGGATCGACCTCGCCCACGCCCAGCATCGCCGGTAGTTCCGGCTGCGTTTGGCCCCAGTCTACCTGCTTTTCGTCCGGGCAGCCGCCGTGCAGTTCGGCCCACAGGTTCTCGCTCCACGGCCAGATCGCCTCGATCGTCCGGTGTACCTGCCAATCGCCCGGCGTCGCCTCGGCCACGCGGTTGGCCCAGATGTTCAGCCGGCCCTGCGGCGTCGTTTCGTCGTTGGCCTCCGTCAGTGCGCCCTCCGGCGTATACTCGCGGCACGTGCTGCCGTGATAACCGTGCTCCTCCTCCAACATGATCGCAAACGGCGTGACCGCTCGTCCGCGATCCGCCAGCACGCCGCGGGTCTGACGATAGAAGTCCATCGCCCGATAGCCGTAGTCCGACAGCATCGCCTCGCCGTCGTGCCACGTGTAAAAGAAGCAATACCCTACCTCGTGCAGCAGCGTATTGCAGCCGGAAAGGTACGACGTGAGCCACACGCGATGGAAAAAGTCCGGCGTCATGCCCGCCCGCCAGACGCCCGCGTTGTTGGTCTCAGCCACGTTGCCCGCCGGTCCGCCGCCCCACGGTGAGAGATCCACACCCCACAGCGCGTCGAACTGCTTAGCCCCGCCGCGGACAAAGGCGATGCCCGTCTGAAACGAATCGCGTGAACCGCACGCCCCTTCGTAGGCGACAAACGGCACGCCCATCCGGAACACCTCGTGGATGGTAAAAATCGTCCCCTCCGAATAGTAGATCGGCAGCTTGCGCAGGTTCTCGTCCTGCCGCTTGGCGTGGGTGTAGAAGTTGATCGTCTCAGCCGGGCTCACGCTGCGCCAGTGCTCGGTCAGCATCCGCCCGCTGCGGAACCATTCGCGGAAGTACCGCAATGCCTCCTGCTTGCTCATGCGGCTGCCCTGCGGCCAGGTGATACTGTTGCCGATCTCGCCGTACGCCTCGATCCACGCCGCCCGATAGCCCACCTCGCCGTTGATCCGACGGCATTGATCGTAGATCCAATCGGCGTAGTCCCGCACGTCCATCCCCTTGCGCCGGGCCGCATTGGCGAACGCCGTAATGAACACAAGCCAGCCGATGCAGATGTACGAATAGCGGCCCTCGCGAACCGCCTCGATCAACGCCTCAGCGTCGGTCGGGGCCGCCGACTGGCAAATGGCGATATCCCGCAAACCATCGGCATGCGGATATCGAGCCAGCAGTTCCTGGTAGTTCGGGTGCAGGTGGCTGTTCACGTCGGCCAGGATCAGGCACGCGTCGTGCGAAAACCGGACCTCTTGAGGCAGGACCTTCTTGGACGGCTGCATTGTGGAAATTCCTTTATTTGGATCAGCACGCATTGTACCGAGCCGTGCGAAAAGATCAAGTCAGCGTATCGACTTTCTTTACGCCCGGCCGTACGTGTGGGTCAGCTCGGCCAGACGACGGCTAACCGCCGGCGTGATCTGCCCGGGCCGCAGCCGCCACCGCCACTGGCCCGTCGCCACGCCGGGACGGTTCATGCGGGCCTCATCGCCCAGCGAGAGCACGTCCTGGATCGGCATAATGGCCAGACTCGCCACAGACATCATCGCTAGGCGAACGAGCTCCCGCGCGACACCGTTGGCCGAGACCTTCCGGCCAAGGTAGCGGAAGAGCCGCTGCTTCATCGCTTTGGACGCCTCCATCTCGAACCATCCGCGCACCGTGTTGGTGTCGTGCGTGCTCGTGTACAGGGCCGAGTTGCGATAGTGGAAGTGCGGATAGTACCGGTTCTCGGCGAAGCTGCCCTCGAAGGCGAACAGCAGCACGTCGACGTTGGGAAACTGGAGCTTGTGCAGGTACTCGTTGATGTCCGGGGTGGCGGCGCCGAGGACCTCTGTGACGAAAGGGGGGTAGGGAAAATGGCGGAACACCGCGTTGAAAAAATCGTCGGCCGGCCCGCGAACCCATCGTCCCTTCTCCGCCGTCTTGTGGCGGGCTGGAACCTGCCAGTATTGGATGAACCCGCGGAAGTGGTCGATCCGGACGATCTCGTAGAGCAGCAGATTGTGCCGCAGACGGTCCATCCACCAGCGGTAGTGCGTGCGCTTCAGGGCCTCCCAATCGTAGAGCGGATTGCCCCAGAGCTGGCCGGCGGGATTCAGGGAATCGCCCGGAAAGCCCGCCACGAACCGCAGACGCCCGGTCCTGGTCAACTCGAAGATCTCGCGGTGCGCCCAGACGTCCGCGCTGTTGTGCCCGACGTAGATGGCTACGTCGCCGATGATCCCCACGCCACGCTCGAAACAGTAGTGCTCCAACGCGAACCACTGCTTGAAAAACTCGAACTGCAGAAACTTGATCCGGTCGATCTGATCGCGCAGGTCGCTGCGGGCCCGACTCAAAGCCTCCTCGTTGCGGTCGCGAAATCGCGGCGGCCAGTCGAACCAATAGCCCTTTTCAAACTTCTGGAAGAGGGCGACGAACAGGGCGTAGTCGTCGAGCCACCGGCGGTTCCACCAGGCGAATGCCTCGTAGTCGTGCTTGTCCGCTACGTGGCGGAACCGCTCAAACGCCCGATCGAAGAGCATCCTGCGACTGGCGATGACCGCGCCGAAATCCACCGGCCCCTCGCCGAACGCGGGCAGCTCAGCCAGATCCTTCTTCTGGAGCAGGCCGTCGCGATAGAGCAGCTCCGGACTGATCGCCAGCGTGTTGCCCGCGAACGCCGAGAGGCTGCTGTAGGGCGAGTTGCCCGCCTGAGGGTTGGTCTCGTTCAGCGGCAGGACCTGCCAGTAGTTCTGGCCCGCCTCGACCAGAAAATCGGCGAACCGATACGCCTCCGGCCCCAGATCGCCGATCCCGAACTTCGACGGCAGCGACGTGACGTGGAGCAGAATCCCGCTCGACCGTTTCCGCAGCATGGCCGATCCCCCTTGTGCGTTGGCCCCGTTCCAACCCTTCCACCACCAAGCCTAACGTGATCGGCTCGGGAATCAACCGGAAAACCCTTAAGGCTCCTCGGGCTCGTGCCACTCAAAGTTCGAATCCTGCCCGACCATCGGCACGGGCCGCCCGTACCAGCCGACGTGCCCGTCGCCGTAGAGGACGTTGAGCCCGTCGTCCGAGGGATGGCGGTAACGCTCGTGGTAAGTCGCCGGCCGGTACTGCTCCGTCTGATACTCCCACGCTCCATAGATATCGCAGTCGTACGCCAGAAACGAAGCCGGCGTCAGGACCGAGATGCTCCGCCAACGGTAGCCGTCGGCCGCCACGCCCGTCTCGCAGTACGGAAACAGCCACGCGTTGACCCCGTAGCCGATCCGGTCGCCGTTGTACGTGCTGTTCGGATCGGCTGGGCACTGGTGTACCGACCCGCCCGGCTCGTTGACGAACGGCGCGTACAGGTCGAGGGCCGCCGAGTACCAAAGCCGCGAATCCGGATAGCCCTGCGAAGGCGTCACCCGCATGTACGGCAGCGCATCGTGGTTGTCACTGGCGTAAACGAGCACCGCCAGCCCGATCTGACGCAGA
>JAAYCJ010000058.1 GCA_012729815.1 Phycisphaerae bacterium
GCACTCCTATGTCTATTCTCAAGCCAACCGCGGAAGAAAGCTCCCTCTGTGCGCAATGGGTTCGAAAGGTGTTCTCAATGCCCGCACCCACCGAGGCGGAGCGATTCGGGCAACTGAAAGTGCTCCGACAGGGATGGGGGTTCTGCCGCCGCAATCGCTCCATTGAGAACTGCCCGATGACCATCGGCAAGCGGACCTTCACCCGCGGACTCGCGACGCATGCCGTCAGCCGGATCGCGGTGACGCTGCCCGCCCCTGCCATTCTCTTCACCGCTGCGATCGGACGCGATCAGAATCCGGCGATCAGCGAACAGCGGGCGGCAATCGAGTTTCTCGTCGAGACGGACGGCTGCGAATGCTACCGGTCCGGACACATCCACGGCGGGGAAAAGGCAATCCCGATCCGGGTTCCGCTGAACGGGGCAACGGAGTTCGTCCTGCATGTCCGCGGCGAACAAAACTGGGGCCACGCCGACTGGGCCATGGCGCAGGTCACGCTGGCCGACGGCAAAACGCTCTGGCTGGATGAATTTCCCTTTTCCGGCGTCCAGCCGGACCAAACGCCGGGCTTCCCCTGCTCGTTCCGTTACGGCAACGCCGAATCGCACGCCCTTTTAGATTCCTGGCCGCTAACCGTGACCTCCCAGCGGCTGGATTCGGAACGGACCGCGCACACCGGGACTCGCGTCGATCCCAGGACCGGCCTGCAAATCACCCTGCGGATGATCCAATACCATGACTTCCCAGCCGTCGAATGGACGGTCTACTTCAAAAACACCGGCCGAAAGGACACGCCCATCCTGGAAGACATCCAAGCGCTGGACACGGTGCTCCATCGGGCGGCGGGCCAGGAGGAATGGACCCTCTTCCGGTCGCGAGGCAGTTACTGCGAGGCCCGCGACTTCGAACCAATCGACCAACCGGTCGGGCCGTCGGAACGCGTGGTCCTCTCCGGCAAGGCCGGACGTTCCTCGGGCCAGGACCTCCCATTCATGAACCTCAAGATGCCGGAAGGGGGCGTTTTGCTCGGCGTCGGCTGGAGCGGCCAGTGGTCGGCGACGTTCCAGCGCGACGCGGGGACCGGGCTGACCGTCCGGGCGGGAATGGAGCGGACGCACCTGAAGCTGCATCCCGGCGAGGAGATCCGCACGCCGGGCATCCTCCTATTCTTCTGGCGGGGCGAGGCCCTGCGGGCCCATAACCTCTTCCGCCGGTTCATGCTGGCCCGCCACACCCCGAAACAGTCCGGCCGGCCTGTGACTCTGCCGGTCTCCATGGGCCAGTGGGGCATGGTCGCGACGAAGGATCATATCGCCAAAATCAAGCTTCTCCTGAAGCACAAGGTCCCCTTCGAGCACTTCTGGATCGACGCCGGCTGGTACGGCGACTGCAAAAAGATGGAAGACTGGATACCCCAGGCCGGCACATGGTCCTTCAACAAGAAGCTCTATCCCAACGGACTTGAACCGCTGACCTCGCTGCTGGCCCGACACGGAAAGAGAATGATCCTCTGGTTCGATCCCGAACGCGCCTGCGACGGCAGCCAGATCCGCCGCGACCATCCCGGCTGGCTGACGAGCCTGAAAAACACGCCGTATTTCCTGTTCGACTTCGGAAACCCAGCCGCCCGCCGCTGGATCACCGACCATATCGCCGGAATGATCGAGAGCCAACGCATCGACATCTACCGCCACGATTCCAACGTCGATCCCCTGGAGTTCTGGCGAAAAAAAGACCGCCCCGACCGCCAGGGCATCGCCGAAATCCGGCATATCGAAGGGGTCTACACCTTCTGGGACGACCTTCGCCGCCGGTTCCCGAACCTGATCATCGACAACTGCTCCTCCGGCGGTCAGCGCCTGGACTTCGAAGCCCTGAGCCGCACGGTTCCCCTCTGGCGAACCGACTGGCCTGGACATCCCCATTACCATTCCGACGGCTCGCAGTCCCAGACCCACGGTTTGTCCTGGTGGCTGCCGGTGCACGCCATCGGACTTCGCTGGCCGGGCGATACCTACGATTTTCACAGCACCGTCGGCGCCGGCCTCGTCGGCGAGATCCCCGGCCTGGAGCACAAGGCGGTCCCCGCCGCCTGGCTGAAGAAACACCTTGCCATCGCCCGCTCCATCCGCGACTACTACCGCGGCGACTACTATCCGCTGACGAACTACAGCCTGGCTTCCGACGTCTGGCTGGCCTATCAGTTCGACCGGCCCGATCTGGCATCGGGAGTGCTTCTCGCCTTTAGACGGGAGACCTGCCCATACCCCGTGCTGAACGTCAAACTCAGAGGACTGCGTCCCGGCGCCTACTACCGCCTCAAGTTCTCGACGAAAGACCCCGATCAGCGCCATCGTGGAAGCGCCCTGATGAACAAAGGGATTGACATCCGTCTGAACCAGCCGCATGCTTCCGCCCTGGTCGTCTACCGCCGGGAATCAAATCCAAGGAGTTCCTCGCGATGAACGTCTCGCTGAACGGCAATCAATGGCTCATCGCCATCGACCCGCGGAATATCGGCCGACAACACCAATGGTTCAACACCCCGACGCCCGACGCCAAGCCGACGAGAGTCCCCTGGGTCATCCAGGGCGTTTTCCCCGGCTATCACGGTGTCGCCTGGTACTGGCGGGAGTTTCAGAGGATGCCGAATCCCTATCGGGAGGGACGGGTTCTGCTCCGGTTCCTGGCCGTGGATTACCGGGCCGAGGTGTGGCTCAACGGCGTCTTCCTCGGCAGCCACGACGGCGGCGAAAACCCCTTCACGCTGGATGCGACCGATGCCGTCCGGACGAAGGGGAACAATATCTTGGCGGTCCGGGTTTTAAATCCGACCCTCGAGCCGATCGACGGGATCAATCTTCTGGACACGCCGCACGGCTGCAAGACCGAACCGCTGTCGACCGGTCGGGTCTACAATGCCGGCGGGATCTGCGATTCGGTGGAACTGCTGGCGGTCCCCCCGGTCTGGGTCGAGGACCTGTACGCCAAACCCGATCCGACGACAGGAACCGTCGCCATCCAGGCAAACATCCGAAACAGCGGCGGGACGAAGATCAAGGGCTCTATCCAATGCACCCTTGCACCGGCCTCGGAGGGCCATACGCTGGATCGTGTCCTGCAAAATCGGGAATTGCCGCCGGGCGATACCTTCATCACGATGCAACTGCGAATCGACTCCCCGCGGCTCTGGGAGTTAAACGATCCATACTTGTACCGCGCTTCCGCTCGCGTATGGACGAGTGATCCGAGCGAGTTCAATGAAAAGACCACACGATGCGGCTTTCGGGACTTCCGGTTCGAAAACGGCTATTTCCGGCTCAACGGGCGAAGGATCTTCCTCTGCGGCCCGCTGGACCTGGTGCTCTACCCGGTCGGCTACCGGGTGCCGCACGACCCGGATTACATCCGGCGAAACGCCCTGGCGATGAAGATGATGGGATTCAACGCCTGCCGGCTGGTCTTCGGGGCCACGACGCCCCGCCAGTTGGACGTGTTCGACGAAATGGGCATCCTGGTCTACCAGGAGCATTACGGAAGCTGGATGATGCGGGATTCGGAGAACCTCGAACCCTGGTTCAACCGGTCGCTGACCGACATCATCCGCCGGGACCGGAATCATCCGAGCATCGTGATCTGGGGCGTGCTCAACGAAACGCTCGAGGGCCGGCTGTTTCGCCACGGCACCACCGTGCTGCCGCTGATCCGCGAGCTGGACGATTCCCGCATGGTCATGCTGAATTCCGGCCGGTTCGATCAGGACTTTACCATCGGGTCCTTCTGCAATCCGGGCGCGACGGACTGGGACGATTCCTTCCGCGACGAGCACCACTACCCGAATGTTCCGCACACCGAAAAGATCATCGGCAAATTGCGGACCCTGGGCGCCCCGGAGAAACCCGTGTTCCTTTCCGAATACGGAACGGGCGGAGCGATCGATTTTCCGCGGTTCTTGCGGCACTTCGAAAACCTCGACGCCATGCACGGCGACGACGCCCGCTATTACGCCGATCAGTACCGCCTGTTCACAGCCGATTGGACGCAATGGCAACTCCAGGACTGCTGGGCCCGGCCGGAAGACTTTTTCGCCGAGAGCCACCGGACCATGGCCAAACTCCGCGGGATCGGCGGCAATGCCCTGCGGGCGAACCCTAATCTCGTCGGGCATTGTATCTGCGGCATCGCGGATTCCGATTTTAACGGCATCGGGTTAATCAATAACTTCCGGGAACTCAAACCCGGCGTGATCGACGCGATCGCCGATACGCGGGCCCCCCTGCGGTGGTGCCTGTTCGTCGAGCCGGTCCATATCTATCGGGGTTCGACGGTTCGCCTTGAAGCGGTCCTGTCCAATGAAGATGTCCTCGAGCCGGGCGACTATCCGGTCCGATTCCAGGTCGCTGGACCCGACAATCAGGTGGTGTTTGACCGCACGATCACCATAACCCTGCCCGCACCGTCGGAAACATCCGAACCGCCGTTCGCCGTTCAAGTCTTCGACGAGGATGTAGTCATTGACGGACCTTCGGGGCAATACCGGTTCCTGGCCACGCTTCTGCACGGCGGAGCAGCCGCCGGCGGCGAAACGGAATTCCACGTGGGTGACAGGGCCGCGTATCCTTCGATCGATACCGACGTGGTTTTATGGTCCCCGGACCCGGAACTGGCCGCCTGGCTGTCGCAGCGGGGAATTCGCGTCAGGCCGTTTTCGTTTGAGGAACCCAAAACAAGGGAATTGATCCTGGTCGGCAGCAAGCCCGCCGAACCGGGCGGTCAAACCGCCTTCGCCGATCTGGCTGCGCGGATGGTACGCGGGTCCGCGGTCCTTTTCCTTTCACCGGAGGTTTTTAATCGTAATCCCGCGTGGGTGGGTCGTTTGGAAACGACGGGAACTCTTAACCTTTGCGTCCGGACCGAAAAGTTACCGGACTGGCCGGAGAGTGAACAGGAATACTTCGTCAATGATCTGTGGGGCGATTTCGGGTATCGGCTCACCGGCCTTTGCGAGGGGGACTATACGATCGAACTGGATTTTTGCGAATGGTATTGGAAGAAAAAGGGCCAGCGGGTCTTTGATGTCACGGTTAACGGCCGAACGGTTCTTCAGAATTTCGATATCCTGCATGAAGCCGGAGGAATGCTCAAACCCATCGCAAGAAAGATTACGGCCCGAAGTCTCGACGGCGGGTTGGAAATTAAACTCATCGACCGCAATCCACCCGCCGGGGCATCGCTGTGCCGGATGAGAATCCGGGACAGCCGGGGAAACCTGATGGCCGAGGACAGTGTCGTCTCCCGAGCGCGAAACAAAACCGGCTGGCTCCCGCTGGCCAGGAAAGGCCAACTGGCCGACCTGCACAGCGACTTTGGATATTACCGAAAAGACGACTGGACCAAACGTCACCCCGCCTTCCAGGGAATGCCGTCCGGCGGGATCATGGACTACGTCTACTACCGGGAGCTGATCCCCGATCTGGCCTTCTCCGGCCAGGAACCGCCCAAAGAGGCGATCGCAGGCAGCATTCGCACCAATCTGGGCTACGCCTCGGGCCTGATGCTCGCCGAATACCGCTTCGGCGCGGGCCGGTTCTTCCTCAACACCTTCAAAATCAGGGAAAACCTCGGCGCCTATCCGCCCGCCGACCGATTGCTCCTGAACCTCCTGGCCTGCGCGGGCGAACAATTGCATCAGCCGCCCGCCGAGCTTCCGCCAGACTTCGACGAGCACCTTCGAAGTATCCGGTTCCTGTAGCCGGTAGGGGGTGTCGCCGCGGAAAACGTGCCTTTCCCGCTTGGCCGGATGCGCTCGAACTTCCGCGGCACGCCCACTCTGGCATCACCGTTTCATTGTGTGTGATTCCCGGTAAGACTCACCTGCCAACCCGCGCCGCCGAGTGCCCCTGGGTCCTGAAGCGCACCATCAAATCCCTCTTCCGCACCCGTTCCCTGACCACCGCACTCTTCGTCCACGGCATGAACAAGGGCTTCCTCCGCATGGCCAAACGACAGGTCCAGTTCGACGCCCTCGCCCTCCCGCACCTCGCCAAAGTCCCCGTCACCCCGCTCCCAAGCTAGCCCGTCCGAGCGGGCCACAGCTTCTCAGCACCCCGAGCAAACGTACAAGACCGGCACAAAGCACCCGGACCACGCGCAAACGCCGGCGAGAAGCAAGAAGCCAGAAGAAGCAGAATGCCGCTGGGTGGCGGACCTGGATTTTACATTTTGCTGCTCGGTATTTTCAGTTTTCACTTTCTGTTCTTTCTCCGCGTCTTCCGCGTGCTCCGTGCCGCAGTCGTCTCGGACCGCCCGCATCGCGGGCCAACCGATGCGCCTGCGGAATCCGAATCTGCCGCAGCGGCCAGCCGTAAGGCGTCCGGTGCAGCGTGGCCAACGTCAGGTTCTTGCCGTCACTTCTCACGTCTGCTGCGTCGTTTCCGGCTGGTGGTCTTGGCGGGTTGACGCGTGTGGTGGTTCACGTACCACCCGTACCGCTCGATCGCGTTCCGCATCGCCAGCACATTCTCCACCTTCATGTTATCCGTCAGACTGTTGGAAGACGAGATGATATACCCGCCGTCGCGACCGATCGTCTCGATCCGGCTGCGAACCTGCGCCTCGATCTCCCGCGGCGTCCTGTGCACCAGGTCGTCCATGAAGATGTTGCCCACCAGCGCCGCCCGGCCGCCCACCTTCGCCTTGACCGCCGCGATGTCCATCACGTCCGGCTGGATCGGATGGATCGCCTGCTGGCCAAGCTCCAGCCACGAATCCAGCAGGGGAGTCATATCGCCGTCGCTGTGCGTGATCAGCGGCTTCGAAAACCGCGAAACCACCTGCCTCTCCTTGGGCAGAATGTGCTCAGCGTAGAACGCCGGACTGAACACCGGCCCCGAGTTGAACGCCACGTCGTCGAACGCCCAGATCACGTCGAACCCCAGCTCCTCCATGATCGGCACGACCCGCCCCGTCCAGTCGGCGTACGCGTCGTGCACCGCCGCGATCAGCCCCGGATCGTCCACCATCGCGTACGAAAACGCCTCGATGCCCATCGACAGCAGCGTCGCCCCGATCCCAAGCCGCACGCATGCGCAGGTGCAGTACTCCTCGCTGTGGTCCAGAAACTCCCGCGCCTTGGCCACGAAACCCGCGTCCCCCGGGTCGGGCAGCCTGAACACCCGCTCGAAATCCTCCCGCGTCCGAATCATCCCGTCCCCCACCAGCACCGGACTCCCGTCGTCAGCCGGAGTCATCTTGTGGGCGAAAATCGGGGCAAACGCCGAAAACTGAAGGTTGTCCTTGCCCAGCGCCCGGTTCACCTTCTTCTGTTCCTCAGCCAGCGCCGCCCCGCTCTGCCGGGGAAAGCCGTCCGGCGCGACCTGCCAGTCAACGTTCACCGGCACGCCCGCCACCGCCGATCCGATTCCGTTGCCCGTGATCCCCTCGATCCACGGCACCCGATCCGGAATCTGCCCAGCCAACACCGCCAGCACCCGTTCCCGCGACGTCATCGCCTCTCCTTCCCGCTACGCTCCGCGGCACGCGCGGATGAAGTCCTTCGACTCGAGCGTATCGCCGCTGTGCGTCTCGTGAAACCGGATCGCCCACCGCGTCGAAATCCGCTCCTCAATTGTGTCGGGAAACTCGATCCCCACCGTCGCGTCCCGCATCAGATAACAGCGGTAGCCGAAACCGAACATGTCCCCAATGCCGCCCGGAGCCCGCAGAATGCACATGTCCGCCGCGAACCCGGTATAGATCAAATTCTCGATCCCACGCTGCCGCAGTACCCGGTCGAACTGCCCCGACTGGTAAACCATCGGCTCGTCCGCCCGCGCCGCCGCCACCTTCGCACGGTCCATCGTCGCGTACGGCGATTTCGTCGCGTAATCCTTCCCGTGCGACCGGTCGACGATCCGCTGCCGCCAGCCGGGAACCGCCTCCGGTGGATGATAGTCGTCCGAACTCGGCGACCGCGGCGGATCCTGCTCGGCTTCGCACGAGCGATGCTTCGCCCAGATGTTCGGATGCTCCACGTGGGCCACCAGCACGCCCGCCGCCCGCGCCGCGTCCATCGCCGGACGGATCACCTCCCGCAAAATGCGCCCCGCTTCCGCAAAACTCTCCAGACTCCCCATCCCGACCAGAAAGTTCTTGTCCACCGCCGGCCCGCCCTCGCAGCCGATGTCCCAGCAGTGCAACACCACCAGCGCCGTCTTGTCGGCCTCCAGTTCCGTCTCCGTGAACTCATACCCCGCCCGGTCCAGCGGAATCGCCCGATAGTACCGCGTCTCAAATCTCAGTTTCTTCGCCACAGCCAGACCCTCATCTGTAATGCTCAATGATCCAGAGATAGCACATCCTTGCCGGACGCCTTCACCGCAAAATGATACGTACGCCTTCCGACCCGCACCTCGAAACCGTTGCCTTGCGCCCCAACCTCAACCGACGCCTTGGCGTCGGCCACCACCAAAGCAACGGCCTTCGCTTCGCCCGCCTCCGCCAAAAGCCGCGTCCCCGTCTCAAACGCCTCCTGCCGAAACCACTTCAGACTCGAAGCCGCAAATCCACTGGGTGCGTAAGGGACCTCTTCCCTCGACAGTTCCAGACCTTCCGGATACGCCGCACGCAAGACCATCGGTTGCCGGATGCCGCCGACGGTGGCGCAGCCGCCCGACACCCGACGCGCCGCGGGCGGAGTCAACTTCCACACCAACGGCCCCGACCCCGTCTCCGGACCCAGGCACTCAATGAAATCCACCCGCAGCCGCTTGCGCCGCACGCAGACCAGGTCGATCTCCCGAATGTCGCACGCCACCCCCGTGCCCGATACCTGCACCGCCGCCCCAAACGTGATAGACGTGTTCGGACGGCAATAAAACGTCTTGGGCCGGTCCATCGGACCCGCTCCCGCCGGCCGCACCATACCGAACGCCTTGGCCCCCGAAACCCGCACCCGCGCATCACCCACCGACAGCTCGATGAACGGCCGGCCCTGCGGGTCGTTCAATCCTCCCCATCGCGCGGTGATCTGATACCATCGTCCCGGCCGCAGCGTCGTCTTCGTCAGCGAAGCCTGCACCACCCGCCACTGCTGACTCACCGCCCGAAACGACAGCCGCCCGTCGCCCAGAAATCCAACGGCAAATTCATTCCCGCGAAAGCACCCGTGCCCGCAGCCGGCGTGGAACAGGATGCGCTCCTCCCGGTTCCCCTTCATGGACTCGTGCAGCCGGACCCCAAATGTCAGCTTGCCCGCATCCGGATTGAAATACCCGCCGTCATATTGCAGATAGTCCGCCCCGTCAGTCCGGACGAACGACCCGCCTCGCTCCGCGACCCGTTCGACCCCGCGATCCTTCATCCTCGCCGCCATCACCAGCACCGGCGGATTGTCGCCCACCACCCAATACTCCTGCCGCGTCCGACGCCCCTCGACCCGGAACCGGTCGCAGCCGCCATCCCGTCTCAACGCCGTCACCGACGTGATCGATTCGTCCTGCCCGCCCACCGCCAGACGCGTGCCGCCGCCAAACGGCTGCGAGTCACGGCTGCCGATCTCCCAGAACACCCGCTCCCCACGCCAGTAAAGGTCCGTATGCGAACAACCGTGCCCGCGACCCTTCGGGTCAAACCGCCCGATCAGCACCAGCCCGCCACGCCGGATCACCGCCTCCTGCGGGCCATTCGCGCTGTTCCGGAACAGGTGTGCCGTTCCCACTGGCGCCTGAGGCCTCGCCCGAAACTTCGGATCGCAAAACAGAATCGCGTACGGCCCATACGCCACGATGCACTCAGCCGTGCTCCCTTTGACCCCCATCCCGAACCGCAGCAGCCCGCCAAGACGCGAATCGCTCAACGCCAAATCCACAAGCCGACCGTCGCCCCCCATCTGGGCCAGCCTCAACAGGGCCGGCGAGACGTGCCAAAGCCCTTCCTCCCGCCGACCGATGGCCATCTCACCCTTCTCGCCGTTCCTTCGCGCCCGCGCATACTCCGCCACGTGATACCCCGCCCACCGCAGCGGTCGCGAAAACGTCGCCGGAAACTCGCGGTATAGATCGATTCCAGTTACATTAAGCAGTGCGTCCGCCAGTTGAAGCCGCCAGAAATTCTCGTAACCCCAAAACCCCACTCCGTCGCACGCCTCGCCGTCCTTTCCGCAGCCGTTGGGCATCAACGCCGCCCGCGCCCGGTGCACCACCGCCTCCAACCACGACGACGCCTCGTCCACCCGCCCGAGCAACGCCATCGCCGCCGTCCCGAAGTGCCCGTTGTCCACGATCGCGTGATGCCCGCCGGCCGGGTTGTCCCGCTGACCGTCCACCTCCGGCCACCAGCGCCGCATCAGGCCCGCCAGGCACTCCACCACCCGCTGCTCTTCGGCGACGCTCAACTCCCGCTCCAGCAGGTCCAACGCGACCGCCAACGCGTGCATGTGACGGTTCGCCGTATAGAAGTGCTCCTCGATCGCGTCGCAATGTTCCCATCGGCACACCGCCGCAAGCCACCGCTTGGCCGCCGCCAGCCACCGGCGGTCGCCCGTCCACGCGTAGGCGAAACTGTAGTTCTCGATCAACGCGGTCGCCCGCATCCCCTCGTAAAACGTGATGTACAACTGGTGGAACGGGTGCGGACTGTCCGGCCGACGGGCGATCCGAGCCGGCGGCACAACCGGCTCGTATTCCCGGCAATCAGCCAAAAGCCGCTTGAGCATCCGACGACGAACCGGATCCGTCGGCGGATCGTACCGGAAATCCACGTCGTCCACCGCCCGGAACAGCCTCGGCGCCGCCTGCCTGATCGCCGCAATCGTCATTGGATCGCCACTCCCTCGCCGCCCACAATCCCGACCTTGAGCATGGCCCTCTCCTTGTCCATCCACTCCGGTTCAGCCTGTCCAGCTTGTATAATACGCTGAAGCCTCTGGCCTTACATAGGCACTATCCGGTGAAAAACGTACATAATCCGATGATCGGGGCTTTCTCTGAACCTGCGGAAGGGCCTGCCTCATCACTGTGGGTCATGGACAATGTGCCTCCTTGCTGGAGGCCTCCAGTTCCACCCGACTGAATTCTCCGGCAACACCAGCCGCCGATCCCCACGCTGCGGCTTCCGCCGCGGCCCGCACTTGGCAACCGCGAAGA
>JAAYCJ010000059.1 GCA_012729815.1 Phycisphaerae bacterium
GCGCTCACTGACGACGTTGTTGCATGGCTTGCGGTGAAATGGTAGAGTAGTATAGTGGGAAGAACCGGAGATCGGACGATGACCGCCCCTGCACAGAACAGACAGGAAGTACTGGAGCGTCTGGCCGCTGCGCGAGAGAGACTGGCCGCACTGGGGGTCCTGAGCATCGGTCTGTTCGGATCGTTTGCCACGGGACGACAGACTCCCGAGAGCGACGTGGACATCCTGGTGGAGTTCGCGCCGGAGCACCACTCCTTTGACAACTTCATGGAAGTGTCATTCCTCCTGGAAGATATCCTCGCAAGAAAAGTGGAGTTAGTGACGCCGCAGGCGCTGAGTCCCCATATCGGCCCGCACATTCTCCGGGAGGTACAGCGTGTCCGCATCGCCTCGTGAGTACGTCCGTCACATTCTCGACGAGATCGATTACGTTCTCTCGCAGCTTCAGGGCAGAGACTTTGATGCCTTCAACGGCGATGCCACATTGAAAAGAGCGTTTGTCCGCAGCCTGGAGATTATCGGCGAAGCAACCAAGAACATTCCGGAAGACCTGCGGAGACAGGCGCCCGATGTCGAGTGGCGAAAGATCGCGGGAATGCGAGACAGGCTGATCCACGACTACTTCGGGGTGGACTATGCCCTGGTCTGGGACGTCGCCACAACGAAACTTGCCCCGCTGCGAAGGCAACTTCAGTCTCTCCTCGACAAGACGGAAGATCGCCAGTAGTCCATACGAACTCCGGTGGAAGGGAAGGCGAAAACCACCGCTCAGAGACTACTCTGGCAGAATGAGCTCCAACTCGCGGCCCATCGCCGGAATGGGAATCTTCAGCCGGTTCGAGCGCCGCGGCGCTACCTGCAGGTTGCGGTAAACCTCCACGTTCACGCCGTACCAGACCGATCGCGGATCGTCCGCCACCGCAAACTCGTCGATCTTGCGAAACCGCTGCGGATCGGCCAGCACCTCCCGCAGCAACCGGCTCGGCGGCGGAAAGAAATCCTGCCAGTCCGGCGTCCGCGGCGGGACATTCTCAACCACGATATACTCGATCCCGTAGCGATCGATCAGCCGCCGCACGTCCTCGTGCGTCTCGACGTACGGACTATACTGCCAGCGCATCCGCGCCGCCCGCGAATACAGCACCTTGCTCCCGCGAAGCGTATACGCCCGCCCCTCAAAGCCCTGCTCGACCCGCATGTCGAACACGAACTGCCCGTCCCGCACCGCGTCCACCAGCACCAGCTTCAGCGCCCCTCGCGGCTCCGACTCGTGAACCAGACTCGCCGCCCGACGATAACTGCTCAGCCGTCCCGGCCCGACGTACCACGAAACCACAAACTGCCAACACACCAGCACCAGCAGCAGCGCCTCGCACCATCGCTTCAGGTCCGTCCCCTTGACCGCCAGACTCAACCCGCCGCCGATCAGCATCGCCGCCGGCGGCGTCACGAAGTAAAAGTACCGCGGCTCCTTGTGGTAGACCACGCTGGCGAACACGTAAAACACCACGATCCACAGCAGGGCAAATCCCACCTGCCGCACCCGCTCAGCCACCGCCAACAGCAGCAGCCCGATGATCGAAAACATCAGACCCGCCCACCCCAGCACCTCCGGAAGCGCGAACAGATAGTACGCCCAGTGCCGCACGTCCAGCAGGTGCGACCAGCCCTGCCCGCGAACCAGAAACCGGCTCAGGTGGGCATAGTGCCAACTGAACACAACGTACCCGACGATCAATCCCGCCGTCACCGCCGCCAACAGCAGCGTCCGCCACGTCAAAGCCTTGCGCCAGCCGAGCTGAACCACCAGATCGATCGCCATCACCAATCCGATAAATGCCGCCCACTGCTTGGTCAGCACCGCCAACACCAACGCCGCCGCCGCCGCCCAAAGCCAGCCCATCCGGCGGGTCGAACGAAACTTCAGGTACAGACCGCAACAGACCAGAACCAGCGCGACCGCCGGTACCTCCAACATCACCTGCCGGCTCCACAGCACCGTCGAGGGAAACGCCGCCCACACCGCCGCCGCGAACACCGCCGAGTCCCGATCCAGAAGCTGCCGCGCCACCCAGTACAATGCCAGCAGCGCCGCCAATGCAAACAGCACCACCGTCAGCCGGGCCACCGCCGCTGAGATCCCGAAAACCGCGAACATCGCCGCCTCGACCACCGCGAACACCGGCGGATAGTAGACGATCAGCCCCAGACACGGGTACTTGGCAAAGTAACCTTCCGCCCACGCCTGCAGCGACCCGCCCGGAAAGTGCCGCACCAGATCGTGGATAAACACACCGTCCATCGCGTGCAGCGGAGCGTCCGACCACCCCAACCCCCCCACCGTGATCTGCTTGCACCAGACCACCGACGCCGCCAGCACCAGCGGCAACAGCCAGTATCGACGGTCTATTCGACTCGGAGTGCGACGTGCGGCCATGATCATTCCGTATCGAGACTCTCCACCGTCAGATAACCCGCCCTCCTGCAGTTACGGCTCAATGAAAACAAAATCGCTCGCGTGGCTAGCCGCTCCGGGCCGGACGAATCGCCTTGACCCGCAGTTGCACCGCCTGAGGGCCCAGATACTCGTCGATGATCGGCTCGAACGCCAACCGGCAGCGCCGGCAGTCCAGCAGCATCTCGCGGGCCTCCGCCTGATTGAACGCGATCGCCCGAAACACCCGCTGGCCCCACCGAACGCTGAACGACAGATGCCGTCCGCCGTTGCCCACCAACCGCGGCTCGCCCACCAGTTCCGCCACGTCGCCCGACAGCGTCGGACGCGGATTCCCGTGGCCGAACGGACCAAGCCGCTGAAGCTGCCAGACGAACGGACTCTCGATCATCTCCGGCCCCACCTCCGCGTCGATCCGAACCACCGGCCGCGACGGACCCGCCAGGTGCGCCAGACCGTGCCGGTGCAGCGACTGCATGAACGGAATCACCCGGCCCGACTCGATCTGCAGGCCCGCCGCCATGGCGTGCCCGCCGTAACCCAGCAGGTGCTCCCCGCACCGCTCCAGCGCCTGGTTGATGTCGAACCCTTCCACGCTCCGCGCCGACCCCTGCCCGCGACCTCCGTCCAGTGCGATCATCACCACCGGCCGGCGAAACTTCTCCACCAGCTTCGACGCCACGATCCCGATCACGCCCACGTGCCAGCCGTCCTTCGCCAGCACCAGCAACGGCGTCTCGTCGGTCAACTGCCCCTGCGACTCCGCCAGCTCCACCGCCTCCGCCGTGATCTGCTCCTCCAGCTTCTGCCGACGCCGATTCTGCCGGTCCAGATAACCCGCCAGATCCTCCGCCCGCTGGCGGTCGCCCACCGTCAACAGCTCGAACGCCTCCTTCGCGTGACCCATCCGTCCCGCCGCGTTCAGCCGCGGACCCAGCACAAAACCCACATGATAGCTGTCCACCCGGCTGCCCGTGATCTTCGCCGAATCCAGCAACGCCCGAAGCCCCACCAGCTTCGTCTGCGGAATGCGCTCCAGACCGAAACGGGCCAGAATCCGATTCTCGCCCAACAGCGGAACCACGTCCGCGATCGTCGCCAGCGCCACCAGCGACGTCAGATCCACCAGCATCTCGCGAAATCCGTCCTCCACCCGGCCGCCCCCCGACACCGCCCGCGCCACCGCCCACGCCAGCTTGAACGCCACCGCCGCCCCGCACAGATTCGCCGACCCGTTCCCGCGGCCCGAAACCTCCGACCGCCGCTGTGGATGCACCACCGCCGACGCCGATGGAAGCGCCTCGCCCGGCTCGTGGTGGTCCGTCACGATCACCGTCATCCCCCGCTCGTTGGCCCGCGCCACCGCCCGATGGTCGCGAATCCCGCAATCCACCGTCACCAGCAGTCGCGACCCCTCATCGGCCAGTTTGTCCACCGCCTCGCTGCTCAGCCCGTAGCCTTCTTCGACCCGGTGCGGAATATAGACCCGCGGCTTGCCGCCCGCCTGCCGGAGCACATGCCACAAAATGGCCGCCCCGCACACCCCGTCCACGTCGTAGTCGCAGTAAACCACGATCGGCCGACCATCGGTGATCGCCGCCCGGATCAACCCCGCCGCCGCGGGCAAATCCTCGTACTCCTCCGGCTCGCTCAGCCCGCTGAGCTTCGGCTCCAGAAACAGCCGGGCGTCCTCCAGCTCGCAAATCCCACGATTGTACAGAATCTGCGCCACAATTGGACTGACCCCCAGACTGACCGCCGCTTCATCCCGACCCGCCCACCGAGGCGCTATGTGCCACTCGTGATCCACCGTCGCATCCTTGTGCTCAAGTCCTGCGTCCCTTTCACCTTAATTCCAATATCGAAAAATAGCAAGCACCGTCGCCAAATTGGCGGATCTAACCGGGCAATAATAACAACGCCTCACGTGGCGGACGAAGCCCCGGACGGCCCTCGGTCGCCAACGCTTCAGGTCACAGGCACATCTGGGCCCGCAGCCCGAGCACCACCGAGTCCGCCCCGTCGTACCGGCCGCCCGGATCCAGGATCACCTGGACGTCCGGCGACAACGTCAAACCCGGCGCCACCAGGATGTTGTAGTACAGCTCCAGAACTGTCTCGCGACCCGGCTTCTCGTCCACGTAGCGAAGACCGTCGGTCAACAGACCCTGCGCCACCCCGAACCCCAGCACCTCGTCGTCCCGCCCGGGCACAAGCCCCGTGTACTGCCCGCCAATGCTCCAGAAATGCTCGATCTCGTTGACCTCCTGGTGAGCGAAACCGTAGCGGAAGAACAGCCCCAGCCCCTGGACGCTTCGCGGATCCTCCCGGTACACCATCTGGTCGAAACTCAGGTAAAACCCCGCGTCATCACGCTTGTCGTCGCCGTCCGCATGCCCGTCTCCCGGGCGTCGCCTTGCGCGTCCGCCGCGCCCACGCTCGCATAGAACCACTCCAACGGATTGAAGTGCACGATCATTCCCAACCCGTTGTCCGGAAACGGAATCGTCGGGTTGTTCACCAGCGCGCTGTTGAGAAACTGCGACGTCGCGTCATTGGCGTAGTAGTTGCCGTCAAAACTGACCGGACAGCCGCGGCATTCGAACCCGCCGCTCAGGTCGATCTTGCCCAGCCGCATCTGCAGCTTCTGGTCAAACCAGTCCTGCTGATACCACAGCTCGATCAGATCGAGCGACCGGTACCCCACCGCGTTGTCGTTCACGCCGAAAAAATCCCCCACCTTGTCCGCGCCCTCCAAGCCGTCGCCGAACCCGCCCTCCGCAAGCGCGTACACCGCCCCCCCCTCAACACCCAGCATCTCCTCCAAATCCAAAATCAGTTCAAAATCGTACATGCCCGTCCCGTAATGGGCGCTGTGCGTATCAAGCCCGCCGTGCGCATTCGTCTGATAGACCGTGTCCATCGACAGCCCAAAGTAAACGCCCGCCTCCGCCAGCTTCTTCCGTGCCCCCCCACCAGTCCCCCAGCAGACACTCCCCCCCTTCACCCTCGGAGGCAATCTCAATGTCCTGAGTCGATGCCGCCTCCTCACCCCCGACCAGACCTTCCTCAGCCCAAGCCGAGGCCGACCCGATCAGCAACACTCCCAAAACCCACAACAAAACACGAATCCGACCTGAGAAGTCCCGTACCATCGTCCATACTCCCTGCCAATACAACGTACCAGACTTCTTGCCCGCTCCATCTGTATCTATCGGGAGTTTCTTTCCATAAATCCCGTTCTCAAAAACACAATCCGTAGGTCACAGAGGTCGAGATGAACGCCGTTTCACGCGCGTTGCAGGCCCCTTCGACGGAAAAATCCTGGACCGGGCCTCCAGAGCCCTCTCAAAACCACTGACTCGCTCCCGCAAAACGCTGTCCGACTTATCGGACCCTCGGCCAACGACGCACCCCGTCCCCCGGATCCAGCCCCGTAACCCAATACCCTCACCTCGATCGGCGCATACCAAGGCCCGTCAGACCGGTTCCTGCACACCCGATCCGACGGGCCTTCACATTCCCAGCCGTCTCACGTTCCCGACCGGCCGCTACCGTAGCTTCTCCGGGTGAACCCGGTCGCCGAACTTCGCCTGCACCTCCTGCAGCCGCTTGCGCTGCGCCCCCAGCGTGTCAAACACGATCTGCGGCGTGTCCGGCACCTGCGTCCGGTAGATCTCCTCGATCCGGTCGATCTTCTTGATGTTCTCCGGTACCCGGATCGAAAACTGCTCAGCGTACTGCTCCGGCGTGTACTCCTGCTTCAGCACGTCCTTGAACAACGCCTTGAGGTCCGCGTAGACCGGCAGCCATCCGGTCGGCCCTTCAATGGCCTCCACCTCGCCGTTGACCCTCCGCTCCATCCACTTGGCCCAGACCGCCTTGTCGGCCATGCCGTTGAGGTACTTGCCGTCCGCGCCCTTCAGGAAGTAGTTCACCGCGAAAATCGTCGGCGCCTCCTTGAGCCCCTTGGCAAAGTCCAGGTGGTTCTGGATGTACTTGCCCAGCGGAATCGCCACGAAGTCCAGGTTCGACATCGGCTGAAACGCCCGAACGCCTTCCTGCCCGATCGTCGCCGCCGTCGTCTCCGACTCCAGACTCGCCCCCATCGCGATCACGCCGTGATCCCAGCTCAGCGACTGCTGCACCGGAACCCACGTGTCCGAATCGCGACCGCCGTAGATGATCCCGCTCACCGCGATCCCGTCCGGATCGTCCAGCTTCGGGTCCACGTTCGCCAACGCCCGCAACGACACCGTGTACCGGGCGTTCTTGTGGGCCGCCGATACCGTCGCGCCGTCCGGACCCTTCATCCCTTCGTGCCACTGGCCCGCGTAGTTCACCCCGTCCTTCGGCAACGCCTGGCCCATCCCCAGCCAGTACGGCTTGCCGTCCTTGATCAGGATGTTCGAGAAAATCACCTCGCCCGGCGTCGTCAGCACCTTGTAGATCACCGGGTCGTCCTTGGAATTCACGTCCTGGATGATCCCGAAAATCCCCGACTCCACGTTCACCGCCCGGGCCTCCCCGTCGATGATCCGCAGATACGCGATGTCATCCCCCACGATGCTCTCGCCCGGCAGCATCGCCGTCGACGTCTTCCCGCACGCGCTGGGAAACGCCCCCGTAAAATACGTCTTCCGACCCTTCGGGCCGTGAATCCCCACCACGAACATGTGCTCCGACAGCCAGCCTTCCCGGTCCGCCTTGCGAATCGCCAGCCGCAACGCCAGCTTCTTAAAGCCGATCGTGTTCCCGCCGTACTGCGTGTTCACGCTGTAGACCAGTTCGTCTTCCAGGTCGATGTAGATCCGCTTGTCCTCGTAGTTCTTGCTGACGTTCCCTTCCGTCAGCTCCCCGCACGAGTGCATCACCCGGAAAAAATCCTCGCCGTCCCCCAGACGCTTGAACTGCTCGTAACCCGAACGGTACAGCAGGTCCTCGCTGTGCCCGACGTACGCCGAATCCGTGATCTGAACCCCCGAAATCGAAAACGCCGAGTTCACCGGCCCGAGGCAGAAGAACCGAACGTACGCCTCCCGGCCCGCCATCTGCCCCTTCAGCAGCGCCCGGACCTCCGCCGTGCCCTCCGCCTTGCCCGCCGTGTTCAACCGCTCCCCCAGATTCATCCCCGGCGGCACCAGGTACTTCGTCTTGTCCTTGTCGCGCCCCTGATCGAAATAACCGTCGAAGTGCACCGTGTGCCCCTCAATCGTCAGCGGCGTCTCCTCCTGACGCGCCACCGCCTGTTTCCGAACGTACGCGATATCCGACGAATCGTCCGTGCACACCACCACCGTCGCCGGGTCGCACAGCTCGATCGCGTCGGCGATGAACCGATGCAGTTTCGGATTGGGCAGATCCATCAGCTTCTGATAGTTCTCGCCCTGCAGTCGGGACCTGAGCAACTGTTCGCACTTCTGATCCATCGTTCTACTCCTTCTGTGATCCAGGCGTTCCTGTCACCTCATACCCTTCGTTCTTCCTGATCCGCCCGTTGCGCGCAGCCCGGACCCCACCCAGCCGTATTACCGGCCAGGTCAGGGCTATTTCGATTTCGTCGTCAGTCTGATGGCTTTATCGGCAATGTCGCGGCGGCAATAGGCCCCATCGAAATGGATCCGATCCACCGCCTGGTAGGCTCGCGCTTTGGCGTCCGCCACCGTCGCCCCCAACGCCGTCACCCCAAGCACCCGCCCGCCGCTGGTAACCACGCCGCCGTCCGCCTCAGCCGTGCCGGCGTGAAATACCTTCACGTCCTCCAGCGCATCGGCCTCCTCCAGCCCGCGAATCTCCTGGCCCGTCCCGTACTTGCCCGGATAACCGCCGCTGGCCATCACCACGCACACCGATGGACGATCGTCCCACCGCAGCGTCACCTCGTCCAGCTTCCCTTCGCACGTCGCCATCAACGCCTCGACCAGATCGCTCTGGAGCCGCATCAGAATCGGCTGGGTCTCCGGATCGCCGAAACGCACGTTGAATTCCAGCACCTTCGGACCCGTCGTGGTCATCATTAACCCAGCGTACAGCACCCCGCGATACCGAATCTCGCCCCGGTTCAAAGCGTCAACCACCGGCACCAGAATCTGCCGCTCTACCTGCGCCATCGCCTGCTCGCCAATCGCCGGGGTCGGACAATACGCACCCATCCCGCCCGTATTCGGACCCGTGTCACCCTCGCCGATCGCCTTGTGATCCTGCGCCGGCTCAAGAACGTAGATGCTCCGCCCGTCAATCAACGCCAGCACCGATACTTCCTGACCCGTCAGCTTCTCTTCCACCACGATCTTATCGCCGGCCGCCCCGAAAATCCGGTCCACCATGATCTTCTCAGCCGCCCGCAACGCATCCGACGGCTCGTCGCAGACGATCACCCCTTTACCCGACGCCAAACCCGCCGCCTTCACCGCCAGCGGCTCGTCCCGGCTGGCAATGTACGCCCGCGCATCGTCGTAATTCGTGAAAACCCGCCCCTCCGCCGTCGGAACCGTATAGTGCCGCATCAGCTCCTTGGCGTAAGCCTTGTCACCCTCCAGCTTCGCCCCTTCCGCCGTCGGACCGAACGCCCGGATCCCCGCCGCTTCCAGCCGGTCCACCAGACCGCCCACCAGCGGCGCCTCCGGGCCCACCACGACCAGGTCGATCTTGTTCTCAGCCGCAAACTTGACCAGGTTATCGGTATCCTCAGCCTCGATCGCCACGTTCCGGGCCTCATGGGCCGTTCCCGCATTGCCCGGCGCGCAATACACACGCTTCGCCAGCTTGGATTGGGCCATCCGCCAAACCAGCGCATGCTCGCGTCCACCGGAACCAACGACCAGAATTCTCATGTCCACCAACTATTACTGATACCGAAACCACCCGGCCACCCAGCCGAGCTCGCGAAAATTCTAGCGACTCCAAAACCCCGTTACAAGCGAAAATGCCCCCTTTTGAACCCAAAACGCCGGACTTGACAGACCCCTAGACAGTATCTTATCATTAACGGAGGCGACGGGGGGTCGGTATCGGCTGTCGCCCCACCAGGGATCCGCACCTTGAACCGTGCCCACACGCGTGCCGTACCGAAGACCATGGATGGGAGGCCGTCCGATGAAACCGCTGTACACGTTCATCCTGATCGTTCTGCCCTGCGGCGCCGCGCGCGCCGATATTCCGACGATCCACCTTCTCCAGGACTCCGCCTGGGCAACCGTCGAATACACCGCCACCGACTGGCAGCAGAACCAGACCTGGCACGGATCCGCCGCGTTCAACGACCCTCTCAACGGCTGTTCGACCTGCCTCGAAACGTCCCATAAAATCGGCGACTGGTCGCCCTGCGGCGCCCGCGTCGACCTCGACCCCTTCGCCATCGAAGTCCACACCTGGGAGTACAGCGGTGCGCCTTGGACCTTCAGCACCCGCGCCGAAGCACAGATTACCACCCGTTTCCGCGTCACCGGACCCGTCCAGATGTCCTGGCGGGAACAGGGACTCGGCGTCGTCTGGGCTACCCTCTTCGACGAAACCGCCGGCCTTGACGTCAACTACTACATGCAACCCTACCCGCTCGAGCTGGCCCCGCACGTCTACACCCTCACCCTCTGCGCCAACGGCTCCGACGAATCCTGGGGGCGATTCGCCTTCGACCACAACGCCGCCGTCGTCCCAGCACCGCCCGCCGCCCTCCTGGCCCTGATCGGCCTGGCTCTCGTCCGCTCGGTTCGACGACGCCTCTAGCCCCGCCAGACCCGCTCGCCAACTCAAGGACATCCAGTCTCGCCACTTGCATCCCGCTCCTCCAATCCGTATCCTATGACCCATCGTCATTGGATACACCCATTCCACGGAGGAAATACCGATGAACGCCTACGACAACCCCCAAGCCGCACAGGCCGTCCTCGAAAACGCCAAGGCCGCCGGCCTCGACCCCGATCGCATCATCGACCAGCTCAAACGCCTCCACATCGAAACCCCCTCCTGGGCCTACGCCGAAGGCGGCACCCGATTCGGCGTCTTCCGCCAGCCCGGATCAGCCAAAACCATCGAGCACAAGCTCGCCGACGCCGCCGCCGTCCACTGCTATACCGGCATCACACCAACCATCGCCGTCCATGTCCTCTGGGATTTCCCCGACGGCTTCGATCCCGCCCTCATCGAAAAAGCCAAAAAACTCGGCATCCAGATCGGAGCCGTCAACCCCAACGTCTTCCAGGACCAAGCCTACAAGTACGGCAGCCTCGCCAACCCCAAACCCGAAGTCCGAAAAAAGGCCATCGACCACGTCCGCGACTCCATCAAAATCGCCACCCAGACCAGGTCCAAATTCCTCTCCATCTGGCTCGCCGACGGCACCAACTATCCCGGCCAGGACGACATCGCCCAACGCCGCGCTCGCCTCATCGACTCCCTCAAGGAAATCTACCAGGCCATGCCCAACGACCAGGTCCTCCTGCTCGAATACAAACCCTTCGAGCCCGCCTTCTATCAGACCGACATCGCCGACTGGGGCATGTCCATGACCCTCTGCCGGAAACTCGGCGACCGGGCCAAAGTCCTCGTCGATATCGGCCACCACTACCAGGCCCAGAACATCGAACAGATCGTCACTTGGCTCATCGAAGAGGACATGCTCGGCGGTTTCCACTTCAACGACCGACGCTACGCCGACGACGACCTGACCACCGCCAGCATCGACCCCTACCAGGTCTTCCGAATCTTCAACGAAATCGTCGCCGCCCAGCAGGTCCGCAGCCGTAAGTTCGAACTCGCCTACATGGTCGACCAGTCCCACAACCTCAAACCCAAACTCGAAGCCATGCTCCAGACCGTCGACACCATCCATCAACTCTACGCCAAAGCCCTCCTGGTCAACCGAAAAGCCCTCGCCAAGGCCCAAGCCGACCAGGATATCATCGCCGCTGAGGAAATCCTCCGCGACGCCTGGCTCACCGACACCCGGCCCCTCGTCGGTCTCGTCCGCCAACAGACCGGCCGAGCCCCCGATGCCATCGCCGCCTACCGTAAATCCGGCTACCAGCAGCAGGTCGAAAAAGAACGAGCCAACATCAAAGGCGGTGACACCCTCGGCTA
>JAAYCJ010000060.1 GCA_012729815.1 Phycisphaerae bacterium
CCCCGCCGCAATAGGTCCGCAGGGTATGCCGCATGCCACCGCTTGTCCGATTCGCCATCAGTGCAAATCCTGATACATAATTTGCATTTGATGTGCTGATTGTACCGTACAACAGCCAGGCCCTTCGAAAGCGGGTTCATTTCTTCGAAGAAATCAGCTGAGCCTGCCCGGCAAGATCGCCACTGTGTTACCCAGTTTCGCAGGAATACTGCTGGTGCAGCAGTAATAGATAAGCGGGCACAACATGCCCAAACTACTGCGCCCTTTGGGTTGGGGCGAGTTATTCATGTTGCTTGACGGCATCAACAGAGAGCGGCAAGCCGCATCGGTGCTTTCGGCCGTGATTCGTAAATGTGCGCCTCGCCCGATGAATTGGACTGAACATGACAGCAAATGAAGTCAATCGCAAATTTAGGCTTTGAAATCCCTGCGCCGCGTCCATATAATGATCTCGCGGATTTCTCTAGGGGCAACTGGCAAGGAGACGGATTTGAACGAAGGCTACTACATCTTGACCAACCTCCGAGGCAAGCGCTGCGTGGTGATTGGTGGGGGATCGATCGCGACCCGCAAGGTCGAGGCGCTGTGTCGGTGCGGCGCCGAGGTGCACATCATCGCCCCCAAGTTCTGTGACATTCTGGCCCAGCGTCAGGACGTGACGCTGCACGAGAAGGAGTACGACGGGTCCGATCTGGAAGGCGCGCTGCTGATCTTCGCGTGCACCGACGATCAGGAGCTGAACCGGCGGGTGGCTACGGACGCCGAGGCGCTCAACGTGCTGGTGAACGTGGTGGACGACCCGGAGCTGTGCCGGTTCACCGTGCCGGCTGTGCTCAAGCGCGGGCCCATCCAGATCGCGGTGGGGACCGCGGGGGCCTCGCCGTATCTGGCCGGCCGCCTGCGCGACCTGATCGGCGGATGGCTCGACCGGGCGTACGAGCCGTTTGCCCGCAAGCTGGCGGCCCTGAGGCCCCGGATCATCGAGCGGGTGCCACGGCCCGACCGCCGCAAGGCGATCTTCCAGCAACTGGCCGGACGCGACAGCTTCGACCGCTTCAAACGAGAGGGATGGGACTCCTGGTGCGCCTGGATCTCCGAGACCACCAGCGGCAAGCTTTCGCCGGAGGAGGTCGCCGCCTTCACCGCCAAGGCCAGCCGTTTTGGCGATCCGGAGCAGGTCGGCTCGCCGGACCCCACAGCCGCCGAGAGTGCCGTGAACAAGCTGGTCCAGTAGCCGGGACGCCCGCCGCCCAGACAGGGATTCTTGCCGCGAGATTGCCTGCGCGCTCGCCGCTGGGTACTATTGATCGGTATGAGAGCCTCACGGAAAGTCTTGCCAGCCATCGTCCTTTGCGGATGCGCGGTGTTTGCGTTAGTGCTGGCCGGGTGCACAGCCGCCCGAGGCCCCGGCGCGGTACCCGACGTGAGCGTCGTCGATCCTCTGGAGATCGTCGGCCCCTCCGTCGCCATGCCCACCGCGAGCACGACCGTTTTTGACCTCGCCGACGGCCGGATTCGCCTGGCCGGGACCGGAGGGCAGACGGTTGCGTTCCAGATCGTCCTGGCTCCGGCGCCGCAGGCCGCTTCGGTCGCGTGCGAGTTTCAGCCGCTGCGGATGGTGCAGTCGGCTCAGGCCGCGCCCGCCACGACTCAGCCGTACCAGCAGATCACCCTCGAAACGCTTCGGATCTACCGCGTTCTGAACGCGACGGTCGAGATGCCCGATCCGGTCTGCGCCCGCTACAGCGTCGGCCCCGCGCCGCCGCGGGAGTATCCGGACGCCCTGGTTGAGGTGCCGGCCGCCTCGCCCGGCGCCGCTGAGCTCGAGCTGTCGGGCGATCGGACCAGCGTCTACCGCCTGGAACTGACGCTGCCCAGCGGCCTGCCCGCCGGCAGCTACGTCTCGCAATTGCTTCTGGGCAGCGGGTCCGATCGGACGGCACTGGCGGTCAGCCTCGAATCGTGGGGCTTCGATCCGCCGCCTTCGCCCGTGCGTATCTTCGCTGTGCTCGACCTGCCGGATTTGCTCGCCGTTTGCGAGGGCGGACGGGTCGAGCCGGCCTTGGCCCTCTCGCGGCGAAGCCCGGAGCTCGATACGCTCCTGCCGCTGGCGGCCGATTGGGTCGATCTGCTCTCGAGCCACGGCTTGGAGGTCTGGCCCCAGGGCGCATTTCCCAAGATCTCGGGCGAGAAGGACAACGAGCGGATCGACTGGTCCGGTTACGCGGCTGTGGTCGAAAGCGTTCTGGGCGCCTCGCGCGAGAGGCCGACGCACTGGCCTTTGCCCGTCAGTCTCGACTTTCCGCCGCCGGCCCGCTTCGGCAGCTACGATTCGCCGAGCTATCGGGCGTTTCTGAAACGCTACCTCGACGAGTTCTACGAGCAGTTCGTCATTCCCGGCATCCTGCCGCCGCCGGTCGCCGTCTTTGAGTGGCCCGATCCGCGCATCGTCCGCGGCGGTCAGACCGATGACTATCTGGCCCTGGCCCGAACGCTGGCCGAACTGCGGCCCGACGTGACCCTGGTCAATCCGTACGTTTCGAGTAATCTGCGGCCCTATGGGTTTGCCGAGTTTGAACCCGTGAGGCTCGACGCGGCATCCGCCCGCATCGAGTGCCCCTTTGCCGCCTGGTGGGATCCGCTGGCCATGAGCGCCCTGATCGCCGAAGGCAGGCAGGTCTGGTGGCGGCCGGGACCGTCGCCCGCCGTGCCGGAACTGACCGTCACCGCCCCGAGCTACTTCGTTCAGGCCCTGCCGTGGATCGCCGACCGCTACGGGGCCGGCGGCATCGTCCTGACTGACATTGTTCGCCAGCCGGACCAGACCAATCGCGATATTGTCTATACCAATGCCCGGGATTCTCTGAACGTTCTGGCGTATCCCGGCGGGTGGTTCGGCAGCCCCCGTCCCGTGCCCACCATGCGTCTCAAGATGCTTCGCCGGGGACTCCAGGACCTCGGCTGCCTCCAGGCCCTCCGCCAGGCCGGGCACGATGATCAGGCCCGCCTGCTTTCCCGCAATCTCGTGCGTTTCGCCCACACCGACGCCCTGGACGGTTCGCTCTGGAGCGCCCGCACCGACGGCCTCTGCGAAGACCTTCGCGCCTGGTCGCTTGCCCGGACGATCGCCGGCCTTGGCCTCGCCGACCGTTCCCGCGACTCGCGGCCGGAGATCGACGTCGCCCGGCCCGATCTCCAGACCCTCATCGGGCAGTTCCGTCAGCTTTGCGAAGCCGTCGTCCTCGAGTGCGAAGGCGTCACCGCGGCCTCCGTCCTGGACCCGGAGACCGGCCACGAGAGCATCCGATGGACCTACAACATGGTCCTGCGCAACTACACCGCTGGGACGGTTGACGGCACGCTCTCGTTTCGCGATCTGCCTCCGGGCCTGACCGCGGTCAGGGACCAGGTCAAGGTGGCCGATCTGGATTGGGGCTATCCGCTTCGCGTCCAGCTCCAAGCCGCGGGCGACGTTTCGTCGGTCGGACTGTCGGGTTGCCACGTCCAGGACGTCGTATTCAAGCCCGCGTTCGGCTCCGAAATCACCTGCCTGTGTCGCAACTGCGCCATGGTCGCCCGGACGTTGAGTTCTCCGGTCCGGATCGACGGCCGATTCGACGAGTGGCCCGACCTTGCCGGCGCCTCCGCCGCCGATTTCTGGCGGGCCGTTCCCGACGGTCCCGCCGCCCGGCAATGGTCGGGAGCGGACCGGCGGCGGGTCTTGTGGCCCACGTCGGCGCAGGTGGCCCGCGACGGGCGGAACCTCTATCTGGCGATCCGCTGCGATCAACCCGGCGTCGCGCTTCGCCGCGAGCTTTCGAACCGTCTCGATCTGGCCGCCGGGACGCCGTGGGGCGAGGATCTCGTATCGGTTCTGCTGGACCCTCAGAACCGCCGATCGTTCCACCCTGAAGACCTCCGCCATGTCGCGATCAAAGCCAACGGGGCGGTGATGACCACCCGCGGACTGCCTGCCGGTCCGGTAGGGGGGTCCAAGCCGTGGCCGGCCGACGTCCGCGCCGCCGTCCAGATATTCGATGACCGCTGGCAGATCGAACTGGCCGTTCCGCTGGACGATCTGGATGCGGAAGGCTATCTGGACCGCTGGTGGGGTTTTGACCTGGTCCGGGTCTCCGCCGGCATCTCCGAACTCTCCTCCTGGTCCGGTGCGGGGGTTCAGCTCTACAAGCCCGTCTCGCTCGGCAACCTCTTTATGCCCCGCTGAGCCGCTGTTTTATCGGACCTTCATGCCTGCCGTTTTTTGATCCATGCCCTGGCATTTATATTCCATACCTATCAGGTGTACCCCGACCGGATGAACGGGGGAGACGGCGTGGCAGTGGGAGGAGAGGAATGACGCTGCAAAGAGCATCGCTGATTGCGTTGGTTGTCTTGCTCTGTCTGACCGCCAACGCCGGTGCGTCGCTGACCAAGTCCATCATGGCCGCCGAGCCCGTCGCCTACTGGCAACTCGGCCAGCCGGCGGAGTGCCGCGTGTTCGATCTCGCCTCTTACGACTACGCTACGGGTGCTCCGGTCAAGACCACCGGCAACGGCACGAAGCAGGTGGGCGGCATGTCTGCCGCCGATGCCCTGTACGCATCGATCTCCGGTAACGCGGGCGATCTGGCCATTACGGGCGATCTGACCATCGCGTTATGGGCCAAACCCGCTTCGTTGGCCTCCGAACAGGTGCTCCTGACGTATGCCGGGGCCGGGAACAAGCCGCAAGATAATATCCTCTACGAACTGGCTCTGGCACCCGGCGGCGAGGTCGCCTACCGCCACCACGACAAGGGCCACTCGGTCTACAGCCACACGTTCAAGGGGGCCGCCCTGGCCGCCAACGAGTGGCAGTTCCTCGTCCTGGTCCGCGACACCGGTCTCCAGCAGGTCAAGCTCTACGTCAACGACGGCTGGGCCGACGCCGGCGCGTTCAAGCACAATCCCTTCAACGGCAAGAAGTCCAGCCTCCACATCGGCGCCGATCCGTGGGGCAAGCGGACCTTTAACGGTTCCCTCGATCAGATCGCGATCTTCAATTACGCCTTCAGCAACGATCAGGTCGCCAGCCTGGCCCTGGCCGCCGTTGGCGGCGAGGTGCCGGAGCCCTGCACGCTGATCCTACTGGCCCTCGGCGCGATCATCCACCTGCGAATCCGATGAAACAGCCCGTCGCCCGCGAGTGGAAGGGTTGAATGCGGAAAAAAAGCCGCCTTGGCGGGCGGCTTTGTGATTCAAAGACAAACCCCTTGGCCCGGAACTACTTCGGCCCGCTGTCTTCCTGCTGGTTCTCCTCGTTGTGCTTCATCCGCTCCAGACGATCGCGCAGCCGGGCCGCCTCCTCGAACTGCTCGAGGCTGACCGCCTTCCGCAGCTTCCGCTCCAACACCGTCTCCTCGTCCACCGGCAGCTTTCGGCGGATCCGCCGGCCCAACTGCCGCAGGGTCGTGGCCTCCATGCTCAGCTTAAAATCCTCCGTCTGGTCGATGTCCACGTAGATCTTCTTGATCGCCTTAAGGCCCGCTTTGATGATCGTCAACGCCCGCGCGTACTCGTCGTTGTCCATCGCCCGGTGGGCCTTGGCCCGCGTGTTCATCATGATCACGTACGGACGGTACTGCTCCAGCATCATCCGGTCGGCCTTCTTCGCAGCGTAACGGTTGCACAGGTCGAACAGCTCGACGTTCCGCTGGGTGTCCCGGATCACCTGGTCGTAGTCTTCCAGGATGAAGCACGAGAGGTACCGGTGATAGTACATCAGCGACTCTTCGCGCAGCTTCCGGCACTCCTCCGGCGAGAGCTCGAATCCCAGTTCGGTCCGATGCTTCCGGCGGAACTTCTCGAGCCGGTCCTGGTGGTAGCTCAGCAGCGATTCGAAACCCTCTGGACGCTTGCCGTCCGGCCGTCCGGTCGGCTCCATTTGGATCAGGCCCAGGTCCAGGCGCATCTGGATCTTCGGCCGGCCGGCCTCTCCGACGACCTTGCGCACTGAAATCTTGCCCGGCCGGTACGGCCAATCGTCGACGATCGGTCGAATATCTTCATTCATGTCGGCATAGTCCCTTTTCCTGATGGCATTTATATATTCTACCTCTCCATCGGCTTAAGGACAAGCCAAACCCGCCGCCGTTGCCCTTGAAGCCGGTCCTGCCTGCCGGTACGATGGCCTGTCCGGCTGCGTCGTCTCTGATCGAGGCTTTGGAATCACAAGGACGAATCCAGATGAGAACCAAGACGCCACCTCCCTCGCACCTGCCCGCGAAGCTCTCCATCTGCTACTGGGGCTGGGATTGGCTGACCGCGGTTGGGGCGGGCGAGGCGTATGAAGACCTCGACCGGGCGATGCGGGAGACGAAGGAGCGGGGATTCAACTGCATTCGGCCGGACATGGGGCTGGGGCTGGTCCACGATGCGCAAGGCCGGCCGAGAGGCAAGGTCCGCTTTCGGGCCCATTTTCCCGGGGCCAATTCCAATTTGCAGTGCATCAACACCCGCGGCGGAGCGGAATACGACGTTCGGCGGCGGGTCCTGCACATGATGGAACTGGCCGAGAAGTACGACCTGTACGTGATTGGCACGACCTGGCTGTATCAGGACATGGTCAGCGATATCGACCACGAAGGCATTCGCCGGGAAGTCACAGCCGTTCCGTATAATGACCGGATTGCGACGCTGGGCACATGGTGGGATTGGCTTCTGCGGGAGATCAGGGAGCATGGGTTGCTGCACCGGTTTGCCTTTGTGGAACTGGTCAATGAGATGGACTGTACGTCGTGCATCTGGCCGCGGGAGGGCCAGGAAAAACCGACGTACGAGGACTGGTTCGAGGACAAGACGGTCCCGCTTCAGGCCGAGTGGCTCAGGCGGATGGCGGATCGTGGCGTGGCTGATCTTCGGCGGAAGTACCCGGAACTGCTGATCACCGTGGACTTGGCCAGTGCGAACCGGCTGGGCGATTGTCTGCCGGAAGACGCCCAGGTCGCCGACCACCATCTGTACCATAACAGCGTGACGATGGATGTCCTGTTCGGAGAAAACGGAGCCGGAATCCATCCGGGCGCGAAGGGGTTCTCGTGGCAAACCGGTCCGGCGATTGAAGAAAACGCACTGCTGGCCTCGCTGCTGAGAAAAGACGTCCTGAATTGGAGGGACTTCTGCAAACGCGATACCTATACCCGCCACATGTGGCGGATCATCGCGTGGTTCTATGAAAACCTGGACAATGAGAAATACGATGACTGGTGCCGGGCCCATTGCCACGAATTCAGAGAGCGGGTTGACGCGAACGTGAAGAGTACGATCAGGACGGCGGCGGACTTCGCCGAACCGCGCGGCCTGCCGCTGGTCGTCGACGAGGGCTACCTGTTCTTTCCGCCGTTGAATTCTCGGTTCATCATGAGCCACGAGGGCCGGTGGGGGGAAGAACTGGCGGCCAACGCAGCCGTCGAGGCCGGGTACTGGGGCGTTTTGCCGACGGGATATTTCCGGCCCAATACCCCGCTGGGCTGGTACGACGACGGGCAGTGCGAGTGGATTCTGAACCTGAACCGAAGGATCCTTGGAAAGTAGACCCGCGTCAAACCGCCCGCCGCCACGCTTGAAGCCCGCTCGCGCCGTCGGTACGATGGGCCTGTCCGATTACGGAGCCCGCATGAGCAGCCGCGAAAAAGACAAAGCGATATTGGCCGTCGAGACCTCCTCAGCGGTCGGCAGCGTCGCCCTCGCCCTCGACGGCCAAATCGTCGACGAACGCACCTTCGCCTCGTCGCGCCGTCACGGGGTCGAATTGCTGCCCACCATCGACGCCGTCCTCGCTGCGGCCGGCCTGACGCCGGACCGGATCGCCGCCGTCTACATCTCCGCCGGACCCGGCTCGTTCACCGGCCTGCGGGTCGGTTTCACCTTCGCCCGCGTGCTCGGCCAGGTCCACGGGGCCCGCCTCGTTCCCGTCTCCACCTGCGACGTCATCGTCGAAAACCTGCGCGGCCTGCTCGCCGCCGACCACGGGCCGCTGCACGCCGCCGCCGTGCTCGACGCGAAGCGCGGCCAGGTCTACGCCGCCGGTTTCCGCTGGTCCGCGGATGCCTTCGAGAAGGTCATCGATGACCGCGCGATCCACCCCGCGGAGCTGCTCGCCGCTCTGCCCCGGCCGCTTTGGATCGTCGGCGAAGGCATCGACTACCACCTGAACGAACTGCGGGGGCCGGATGTCGTCATTGCCGACCGGGAGTACTGGCGCCCTCGCGCTGCTGGTGTCTTTGTCCTCGGCCGGGCCCTCGACGCCGCTGGACGATACGTCAAGCACGACCAACTCGTTCCCACCTACATCCGTCTGCCCGAACCCGAAGAGAAGTACCGCGCCGGTCAGCTCAAACTGCCGTAGCGGCTCAGCCCGCTCCCAGCCGACTGCCCACCTGATAGACCACCAGCGTCACCATGTACGCCATCGCGGTCAGCCCGGCAAACTGCAATCCCGCCCATCCCCACGAACCGGACTCCTTGCGCATGATCGCCACCGTGGCCAGGCACGGTGCCGACATCAGACAGAACAGCATCAGACAAAACGCCGTCAAGGACGAGTAGTTGTCGCGAAGCTTCTCCCGCAGCACGTGCGACTCCGCTTCGCCCTCGCCGATCGACAGCACGATCCCCATCTGCGCCACCAGCACTTCCTTGGCCGCCACCGACCCGATCAGCGCCGTGCTGATCCGCCAGTCGAAACCAAGCGGCCGCATCGCCGGCTCGATGAACTGGCCGATCCGGCCGACCACCGAATAACGCAGCTCCGCCGACTGACGCGCCTCGGCGTCCGGGTACTCAGCCAGCCGCGACGGCGACGGCTTGGGAAAACTCGACAGCGCCCAGAGGATCACCGAGATCGCCAGGATCAGCGTGCCCGCCTTCCGCAGGTACATCCACGCCCGCTGCCACATGTGCGTCACCACCCCGCGCACCGTCGGAATCCGATACGGCGGCAGCTCGATCACCAGACCCGCGCTTTCGCCCCGCAGGATCGTGTGCCGCAGCACCCGCGCCACGACCACCGCCGAGACCACGCCGATCAGGTAGATCAACCACAGCATCGGCGCCTGCCACCGCTCCACGAAAAACGCTGGAATCAGCAGCGAGTAGATCGGCAGCCGTCCGCCGCAGCTCATCAGCGGGATAATCATCATCGTGGTCAGGCGGTCCCGCCGATTCTCCAATATCCGCGTGGCCATGATCGCGGGCACCGAACAGCCGAACCCGATTACCATCGGAATGAAGCTCTTGCCGTGCAGCCCGATCTTGTGCATGAACCGGTCCATGATGAACGCCGCCCGCGCCATGTACCCGGTGTCCTCAAGCAGCGAGATCATCAGGAACAGAAAGACGATGTTCGGCAGGAAGACGATCACCCCGCCCACGCCGCCGATGATCCCGTCCACCAGCAGGCTCTTGATCGGACTGTCAACGCCCGCCGGCCACAACCCCGCCACCGATCCTCCAAGCCACGCCATGCCCGCCTCAAGCCCCTTCATCGGCCATTCCGCCAGCGTGAACGTCGCCCAGAACGCCAGGTACATCAACCCCAGAAAAATCGGCAGCCCAAGCACCGGATGCGTCAGCACCGCGTCGATGTGGTCCGAGACGTCGTGACGGTATTCCACGCCGACCGTCATCGTCTCCGTGGCCAGACCCGAAATAAACCCGTACCGCCGGTCCGCGATCAGGATCTCCGGCGCGTCGCCGTACAGCCCGACCAACCGCTCGCGGCACTTGTGCACCTGGTCCCACAGGGCGTGCTCCGGACCCAGAACCCGCCGCACCGCGGCGATCACCTGCGCGTCGTTCTCGAGCAGCTTCAGGGCGAACCATCGCGTGCGGCTCGCGAAGGCGGCGTCTTGCCCGAGGCCCTCGCCCAGTTCGGTCAGGCACGCCTCGATGTCCCGGCCGTAGAACACCCGAACCGGCTCGCGCGGCACCGTGTCCGTCGCCGCCCCGACGATCGCCTCCTTGAGCCCGTCCAGCCCTTCCTTCTTGTGCCCGATCGTCTTGACCACCGGCACGCCAAGAAGCCCGGAGAGCTTCGCCGTGTCCACCACCATCCCGCTGCGCTGCGCCACGTCGTGCATGTTCAGCACGAGCACCGGCCGGATACCCAACTCCAGCAACTGGACCGCCAGGTACAGATTCCGTTCCAGGTTCGAGGCGTCCAGAATATCCACCACCACCTGCGGAGCCGAGTCCAGCAGATAGTTCCTTGCCACCAGTTCCTCTTCCGAGTGCGCGGTCAGCGAGTAAATGCCCGGCAGGTCGACGATCGCCAAACGCCGCCCGTTGACGTTGGACCAACCCTCCACCTTATCCACCGTCACGCCGGGATAGTTGCCCACGTGCTGACGCGCCCCGGTCAGGGCGTTGAAAATGGTGGTCTTGCCCGAGTTCGGGTTGCCCGCCAGTGCTACGGTTACCATGCCGTCCATTTTCACACCACCGTTCATCCACCGCCGTCCGGGCGCAGCGTCCGCGCCTCCTCGTCGTCGCCGGTGAAAACTGGATCGCCTACTTGTCGTTCGAGCGATCCGGAGAGACCATCAGCTTGTGCGACACTCCGCGGCCGAGGGCCAGCTTGCCGTTGTGGACGCTGATCATCACCGGACCCAGCCGGCCGGAACTGAGCACCCGGATCCGCTGACCCGGCAGAATGCCCAGGCTCGCCAGACGCGACTGCACCTCGCACCCCCCGGTTACGCCGACCACGCGGTACGTCAGGCCGCTCTGGGCCTCCGAAAGGCTTACCGCGCCTTCCGCGCTTCCCGATCGTGCTGTACTACCGATGCCCGCAACGCCAGGGACGCTACACGGCTTCATCGTTCGTTTACCTCGGATGCCAACGCTCCAGAAAAACAGTCAACCATTCGAACAACCAAACCCCCTCGCGTCAATCCTCATCCTTCCGATCCGACTCCCGGCCTTGGCCAGCCGAGGCAGATCGCAAAAATCTCACAAACTCCCGCGGCCAGTCCGTCCCCTCTTTGCTCTTGCGGTCCAGAAACTCCACGAACCGCAGCAGACGGCCCAGCACCCGGCGGTCCATGTGGTGCTCGATCTTGCACGCCGAATCCCCCGCCAGCTCCTCCTCCACGTCCAGCACCTCGACCAGGAAACGCTTGAGGACCTCGTGCCGCCACACGATGTCCCGCGCCGCCGCTTCGCCGCGGTCGTTGAGCCGGATGAACTGGTACGGGTCGTACGCAATATACCCCTTCTCCGAGAGGTGCTTGAGTGCCCCGGTCACCGAGGACATGTTCACGCCCAGCCGCTTGGCGATCTGGTTGACCCTCGCCACCCCATGCTCCTGGCAAAGCCAGTAGATCGCCTCCAGGTAGTCCTCCAGCGATGCGGTCAGACCGCTCGCCGCCGCCTCTTCCGGCAGATGACCGGCATGCTCTATAATATCAGCCTCATTCATGGCAGTTCCCAATCAACCATCTCCAGTTTGCCACCGCCAATACTGTTTCTTTAGCTAAATATAGTTAGGCAAGCCAAACATTTCAAACAAAAAAACCGCTCACGACAACATTTGAAGGATTTTCCTCGATCAGCAATCAACCACCAGCGATTCTACGGCCTCTACTCCGGCGCCACCTGAGACTCATCGGCCGGGGCCGTCGCGGGGGCTGGCATCGGTTCCCGGATTGGTTCGGTCACCGCAGGCGGTGGGAGGGGCACGGTCTCCACCGGCACCACCACTGGCGCCGATTCCGGCGGCGGGCAGGGGCCCTGGCCCTGGATCGGAATGTCCAACTCCGTCGCCACCAGGACTCCCGGCGGCTCAAATACCGCGCTGACCGGAAGGGCGATCGTGTTCACCGCGTAGCGCACCGGGCTGTACACCATCGCGAACCAGTCCACGCACGTCCAGCCGTACAGTTCATCCCCGTCGCCCTTGGACACGAACGGGTCGTAATACCAGAACGGGAAATGCGTCACCACCGGAGGGGCGTACTCAGCGGTGCTCGGCGGCCAGTTCGTGTCCGGAATGGGGTCATGCAGCGGCGGACGGGCGAACACCGCGTCCCAGCTCGCCGTCGTCTGCCAACCGGGCTCCAGCCGATCCGATTTCGCCGTCGCCTCGCACCCAGCCAGCATCGCCGACAGGCACGCGGCTCCCAGAATCGCCGTCACGTAACGCATGCGTCTATCCTTCCGTCACAAACTCCACGCTGTAGTTGGGGGCCTCTTTCGTGATCGTGATGTCATGCGGATGGTTCTCCGCCTGTCCCGCCGCTGAGATCCGGACGAACCGCCCGTTGCGGCGCAGCGACTCGATGTCCGGACACCCGCAGTAGCCCATCCCCGCCCGCAGGCCGCCGATAAGCTGGTACACGAAATCGGACAGCGAGCCGCGATACGGCACTCGCCCCTCGACGCCCTCGGGCACCAGCTTGCCCGTCGCCTTCTGGCCGTAACGGTCCGCGCTGCCGTGCACCATCGCCCCCATCGAGCCCATGCCGCGGTATTCCTTGTACCGCCGGCCCTTGTAGATCACGATCTGGCCCGGCGACTCGTCGAGCCCCGCGAACAGCGACCCGATCATCACCGAATTGGCGCCCGCTGCGATCGCCTTGGAGATGTCGCCCGAATAGCGGATGCCGCCGTCCGCGATCACCGGCACGCCCGCCGGCTCAGCCACCGACGCCACGTTCATGATCGCCGTGACCT
The DNA here is from genome assembly GCA_012729815.1 of Phycisphaerae bacterium. Taxonomy (NCBI): domain Bacteria; kingdom Pseudomonadati; phylum Planctomycetota; class Phycisphaerae; species Phycisphaerae bacterium. The sequence continues at coordinate 12,712 of JAAYCJ010000060.1, forward strand.
GTGGCACGCCGACGCCGCTGATCACCCGCGTCGTGCAGATCGCGCCGGGCCCGATGCCCACCTTCACCGCGTCCACGCCCGCCTCGATCAGGTCCGCCGCCGCCTCCGCCGTCGCGATGTTGCCCGCGATGATGTCGATGTCGTGCCGTCTGCGGATCTCCCGCACCGTGTTCAGGACGTTCTCGCTGTGGCCGTGCGCGGTGTCCACCACGATCACGTCCACGCCCGCTTTGATCAGCGATTCGACACGCTCGTAATCGAGCACGCCCACCGCCGCTCCGACCCGCAGCCGACCGCGGCTGTCCTTGCACGAATTGGGAAACTGCCGCGACTTGTCGATGTCCCGCATCGTGATCAGGCCCGAAAGCTTGCGCTCCTTGTCCACCAGCAGGAGCTTTTCCACCTTGTGCTTGTTGAGAATCTGTTCCGCCTCGTCCAGCGTCGTCTCCGGCGGAGCGGTCACCAGTTTGTCCTTGGTCATGATCTCGGCGATCGGGCGGCTGTCCACCGTGTCCTGGAATTTCATGTCGCGCCGCGTCACGATGCCAACCAGGCGGGCGCCGTCCTCCACGATCGGAATGCCCGAGACGTTGTGGACGTCCATCACCTGCCGGGCCCGCACGATCGTGTCGTTCGGGTGCAGCGTCACCGGGTCGGTGATGACCCCGTTCTCGCTCCGTTTGACCTTGTCCACCTCGCGGGTCTGGGCCTCGATCGAGAGATTCTTGTGGATGATGCCCACGCCACCTTCCTGGGCCAGGCCGATCGCCAGCGTCGACTCGGTCACCGTGTCCATCGGGGCCGACAGCAGCGGGATGTTGAGCGCCACGCGCCGCGTCAGACGCGACGAGACATCCGCCTGCGAAGGAACCACCCCGGACCGGCTCGGAATCAGCGTCACGTCATCGAACGTGATCCCGTCCGCCACCACTTTCGTCGAAAAATCAACTGCCACTTTGCACTCCCACATTCTGAATTGAATTAAACTATAGGAGAGCCGCCATGTCAGTCAAGCGAAATGCGCGCAAAGCTCCCGCCGGAATGCCTTGACGGAATGCGTCGCGTCGAGGGTTCTACTCCAGATCCGGGTACTCATCCGGCATCGTGGTGATGATCTGCGGTCCGCCGGGGCTCATCAGCACTTCGATCCCCGACTCCGCCGGCTGCGTCGCCGTCTCGCCGTCCTGCGGCGTCTCCAGGCCCGTCGGTGACGCGGCTGGAACCGCCGGCATCGGGTTGAACACCACCGGAACGCTGCAACTAAAGCCCTGCCCCACGTTCCCCGCCAAATCCTGCGCCGTGACCCGCACCATCAGGATCTTGCCGATCGCCTCGTCCGGGACCATCAGCCGCACCGAGCCCGCCGACGGGTGGACCTCGCCCAGGGCCGACCACGCCAGCTCCGCCCGCTCGATGTCGAAACAGACCCCGAAATGCGTCGTATCCGGCTTGAGGTTGGCGTCCCGGACCATCCATTCCACCGTCAGCTCATCGCCGGGCTCATAGATTTCCTTGTTCGGGAATACGTAAACCAGCACCTCCGGCGGCGTGGTGTCCACGTGCATAACCATGTGCGGTTTGGGAGGCTTGCAATCGGCGGGGGGGATTCCCGGTCCGGCAAACCGCACGCCGTAGTCCCCGTCGGCGTCCACCGGCCAGTTAAATACCTCCTGCTGCAGCCCGAAGTATCCGATCTTGTCCCAAGTCCTTCCCGCATCGCGGCTTAGCCAGATCGCGGTCCGTGGGATCTTCCGCGGATCGTTCACCCGCGGACGCGGAATGGCCAGGAGCCGCTTGGCCGTGAACAGCTCGGGGGCTGGTCCGCCAAAGTCTGCCAGTGCGGCCGGACCGTCCAGGGGCTGGTAGTAGAACGGCTGATCGTACGTCCATGCGGGAGAGGCGTGGTCCTCGAACTGCTCGACCCGCTCGCCCGGACATCCGGTCACCAGCACGGCAGTGGCAATTAAGCCTGATAATACTAAAGCAGCTTTGCTTCTAGAGGTCATTCCTCATCCTGCATCTGCTTCGACCTGTGGCCATACCCGGAATCCAGCACGGCCGGACCGGGAGGCCCTTGCTGTTGTTATCGGTCATGCAAATATACCGACTTTATTTCAAACCGGTTCTCACAAAGATGTTGGACGCATCATCGGCGCGAATCGGTATCCCGAATCCTGGAAGGACCGAGGCGGTCTGTCGCGCTTATCGCCCAGTCGGCTGTGTCGCCGCTGACGGGGTGAGTTCGAGCAACCGAATGCCTGGACCAGGCACGTCGAGCTCGACGGTCAGCACGTTGTCCTGAGCACTGACCGCCGGGACGGGCAGTTGGCCGTAGCGGCTGGCCGTCATCAGCGCCTCGTGTCCGGCCTGATCGACCGAATGGGGTCTGCCCGTCTCGACCCACAGCCGAAATGGGTTGCCGTACTCCTCGTCGCAGGCCCACAGGCGTGAGCACCCATAGGAGCCTTGAACGCCCTTGATCGCGATTTGCACCCTTGTGGTGTATGGCTGGCGTGAGACGTCCTCATCGAAACTGGTCACCACCATGCGGATCGCTCCGTCCGGCATCATCACCGCGATCCCATCGATCGGGTCGTTGCTCGACTCGAGCGTCAGACGGCGTCCGCCCTTGAGCTCATTGAGGAACACGAATGCGTTGTACACCGCCTTGGGCACGCCCGTCCTGGTCAGCATTCCGTGGTGCCCGGCGAACAGCGGCGGCCCCGGCGCCGGCAACTCCGGATGATCCACGAGGTTGAAGAACAGCCCGTAGTCCAGGTTGCCGTCCAGCATGCATTGGACATACTTGATGGCCAGGCTCGCGTTCCACGGCCGGTCGTGGACCTCCTCGTTCATGCTGCTGGCGTTCCACTCCGTGTTCCCGAAGATCACATCCTCCCGCAATTCCGGGAACTGCTTACGGTAGTCGCGCTTCAGCCACTCCGGCAGCAGGCGAAGCGACGTGTGCCATCCGGAGTACAGGTGTAGCGAGTAATGATCCACGTCCTTGACCATCCCGATTTCCCGCAGCCGGTTGAGGATCACCGCATCGGGGCCTTCGCCGCCGCCGCTGGTCAGACCCATCTTCAGGTCCACCTTACGCCGCTTCTCCACCCGCGCCGCCGCCCGATAGTCCTGCTCCGCGATCGTCGCCAGGTCATCCGGCGTGCCCGTGAAATAGCCGCTGGGAAAGCCCGGCTCGTTCCATATCTCCCACAGCCACGTTTCCACCTCATCCTTGCCGTACCGGTCGAGCGCGTGCTCGAAAATGGCTTCGATGTACCGTCCCCATTTCTCCATATCGCGCGGCGGATCGGTGTTGATCCAGTTTGCCTTCCGCGACCCCGGTTTGTCCAGAGCGTCCGGCGTTGTCTCCAGCGTGATTACCGGCGTCAGCTTGTACCGGCGGATCAGCATGTCGAATATCGGGTCGAACCGCGACCAGTCGTACACGGGATTCCCGCTCTCGTCGTCGTGCGTGTAAATCTTCATCGCGTTGTGAAACTCGTGCATCCGCAGGACCTCAAGCCCCGCCGCTGTGGCCAGGTCCAACCACTGCGACGAATCGCCCCGCAGCAACCAGCAGGCAAACGACAGGTCCGTGCCCGCCCACACCCGGTGGCGGATCACCGGCCCCGGTTCCGACGCATCGACGGTCACCTCGGCCTTCTCCGCGTCGTACGGTTTGATCGCTCCCTTGAGCGGAATGCGACCCAGGTTGTAGTTGTCGTACCACACCGTTCCCGTCGCGTTGTCGAACACCCGCAGCCACACCTGCACCGTCTTGACCGCCGCGTTGAACTGCCATTCCGCGTAGTAGTACGTCCACGGTCCCGAACCCTGATTGTTGGTCAGCCCATCAAGGTCAAAGTGCGCCACCTGCTTTCCGTCGGCGTTCCAACCCACCAGTTGCACGCCCGCCGTCTGCCAGCCCGCACCCGTGACGTCCTTCCGCCGCATCCAGCCGCTGAGCACCAGGCGCTCGCCGTTGTACGGAAACGCCTTGCTGACCACCGTGCTCGTGCCGTCCATTCTCAGGCATTGCCGGCCTTCGACCGAGAACTCCGACGCGATCGCCGCCGTGCTCGGCGCCTCCCATGCCGCCAGATCGTCCCAGTCCTTGCCCTGCGTGCGGAAGTACCAGTGATCGACCCCCAACGCCCCTTCGAATCCCGGATCCCCGATCAGATCCTCGACCCGCGGGTCGCGAACGTCGATCTTCAAATCGTCGAACCACACGGTTCCCGACCGGCCTTCGTTCGACAATCGTACGTTGAAGTACCTCGCCGCCTCCGGCGGCTGAAATGCCGCCTTCTCCACCGTCCGCCACTCCGTATCTCCGCCAACAACCATCACGTCCTGATGCCAGCACTCGTTGCGGTCGAGGTCGTACCCGGTCACCACCACCCGGCCGACCTTCCACTCCGCGTCGGATGCCTCGACGCCCTGGCATCGCCCGCGCACGCTGACCGCCACCGTCTGCCCCGCCACGTACGGGACCAGCGGCGTGCCCACGCACACCCCGGTCTCAAGCCGCAGCGAACCGTCTTCTTCAGCGAACCCGCCGCCGCCCCACTGGTGCGTCACCAGTTCGGTCCAGATCGGCCGGTCGAAATCCACCTCCATCAGCGTCCGATCGCTTGCCCATGCCGACGAGCCCAGCATCGCACACACCGCCGCCAGATATACCACTCGCTTCATGATCTCTCCTTTGCCGCCCGCGGTTACGGGTCCGGCCACGTCTCGCCCAGGCTGTCGTACGAAAGGTACATCACGCCCGCGTGGTCATCCGCATAGGCGAGGATGCCCACGCTCAACTGCCGCAGGTTCGCCATGCACAGCGCCGCCCGCGCCTGCTCCCGCGCCGCCGCCAGGGCCGGCAGCAACAGCGCGACCAGCACCGCGATGATCGCCACCACCACCAGCAGCTCAATCAGCGTGAAACCATGAGTTGCGCGGGTCTTGGACATTCCCGACCTCACTTGCTCAACGTCTGTCCCGGCCGGCTGCACGAGTCGCGGACCACCAGCCGGCACGGATGGTCGTTGTGCGACATCTGCGGCGTCAGCGGGGCGTCTTGTTCCAGATGATCGATCAGCAACTCCACCGCGATCTCGCCCAGCCGCGTCACGCTCAAATCCATCGCCGTCAACGCCGGATGGCAGATCCGGCACAGGTCCGAGTCGCACGTGCTGATCACGCTCACGTCCCGCGGACATGCCAACCCGTGTTTGGTCAACTGGCCCAGAAACGCCAGCGCCGCTTGGTCCGAGGTCAGGATCACCGTCGGCCGCTCGACCTCCGGCATCATCCGCCACCATTCGAGCAGCGGTTCCGCCGACCGATAGTCCACCTGGTCGGCCGGATCGAACATCGCCATCCGGCACTGCGAGGTCAACGGATCGGACGCCATCCGTTCAAGCAGGGCGTCGGCCACCTCCCGGCCGCGGCGAGACTGAAACCGGCAGTAGCACACGTTCTTGTGCCCGAGCTCCGCGGCGTGGCGGACCGCCTCCAGCGTGCCCGATACGATGTCCGTCGCGATCGTCGGGATCAGCCCAGCCACCTCGGTGTCGTCGCCGATGCACACGCACGGGATCTGGAACTCCCGGAACCGCTCGGCCACAGCGGCCTCCACGTGCCCGGTCAAAACCAGCCCATCTACGCTCCGCTGACCCACCCGGGCCGGAAACACGAACGAATCAATGCTGGAAAGGTTGTACAGGCTGGCGTTTAGCCCGTATCCCCGCCGCCGCGCCGCCGCCTCCACGCCGGTAAATATCTGGGCGAAATACGCGTTCGCCCACCCGCCCGAAATCCGGTCCGACAGGATGAACCCGATGTGCCCGGTCCGCGAGGTCGAAAGCGCCCTGGCCGCCGCGTTGGGATGATACCCGCACTCCCGGGCCGCTTCGAGCACCCGTTCCCGCGTCTTCTCGCTGATCGGCACCCGCGTCCGGCTGGCGTTCATCACGTACGAGACGGTCGACTTGCCCACCCCCGCCCGGGCCGCCACGTCCGCAATCGTCACCCGCCGCTTGGCCATCCGACCCATTGTCACGCCTCCTTGTGCCGTTGAACCGATTCTACAGAACCGGTTCAACGATGTCAATGATTTTGCCGCCTTTCCGTGCCGCTGAACTGGGCTGTGGACATAAAAAGCTGAACAGAAAAGGCTTACATCGGAGTGGCCGCTTGACGGATAACGGCGGGCCGCCGCGCGAGGACAAAACGTCAAAAGAAAAAGGCTCCGCGAAACCGCGAAGCCGATCCCAATGACCCCGACGGGATTTGAACCCGTGTTGCAGGGATGAAAACCCTGTGTCCTGGACCTGACTAGACGACGGGG